>CAIXFP010000332.1 GCA_903918705.1 uncultured Pseudomonadota bacterium | reverse complement strand
TTGCTACCACCTTTTGTCATCCGGAGTGCCCAGGATCGGCCGCAACTTGCTGGCGATGGCCTCGCGCGCCCTGAAGATTCGGGAGCGCACGGTGCCGATCGGACACGCCATGTATTCGGCGATTTCTTCGTAACTCATACCTTCCATCTCACGCAACGTGATGGCCTGGCGCAATTCCTCGGGCAAGGCATCCACCGCTTCGTTCACTGCTATGGCGACCTGCTTCGACAAGAGTTCCGTTTCCGGCGTCGCGATGTCCTGCGCCACCAGACGTTCATCCGGCTCATCATCGTCGTTCATCGCCTGATCGCTTACCGTGCGCATCTGCTTGCCGCGCGCCACCAGAAAGTTTTTGGCGGTGTTGACGGCAATCCGATACAGCCAGGTATAAAACGCCGCGTCGCCGCGAAATTGCGGCAAGGCCCGGTAAGCCTTGATGAAAGTCTCCTGGGCGATGTCCTCCAGGTCGTCAGGATCCCGCACCATGCGCGACAACAGGCGGATGACCTTGCGGCGGTATTTCTCCACCAGCAGCCCAAATGCCCGCTTGTCGCCCTCGCGTACCCGCTCGACCAACTGAAGGTCGATTTCCCGATCGCTCATCCTCGTCCCCGCGTGGCGGCAACCACCGCCACGGCTTGCAATCCATATCGGGCCGAGTATAACCGGCCAGTCGGCAGGTACGCCCGGTGCTAGTGACTGGGGCGGCCAGCGTTGGTTCCCTTTTATCCAGTCCAGGCCATGCAGCGTTTCGATATTCTCATCATCGGTTCGGGTCTTTCCGCCGCCACCCTGGCCTTGTCCCTGCCCGGGCAGATGCGCGTCGCGGTGGTGACCAAGAAGGCCAGTGCCGACAGTTCCAGCTATTGGGCCCAAGGCGGCATCGCCGCCGTCATGGGCGCCGACGACAGCTTCGACGACCATGTGCGCGATACTTTGGTGGCCGGCGCCGGGCTGTGCGACGAGGCGGTGGTGCGCCGGGTGGTGGAAGCAGCCCCAGCGGCCATCGCATGGCTCATGTCCCAGGGCGCCACCTTCGACCACGAGGGCGCCGACTATCACCTGACCCGCGAAGGCGGCCACTCGAAACGGCGGGTGCTGCACGCGGCGGACGCCACCGGGCGCGCGGTGCAGGACACCCTGCTGGCGCGGATGGCGGCGCGCGGCAACGTGACCCTGTTTCCCGATCACATCGCCATCGACCTCATCACCGACCGCCGCCTCGGGCGCGAGGGTAACGCGGTGCACGGCGCCTACGTGCTGGACACCACCAGCGGCCGGGTGGACACCTTCGCCGCCGGCTTCACCGCCCTGGCTACCGGCGGCACCGGCAAGGCCTTCCTCTACACCACCAACCCGGACACCGCCACCGGCGACGGCATCGCCATGGCCTGGCGCGCCGGCTGCCGGGTGGCCAACCTGGAATTCATCCAGTTTCATCCCACCTGCCTCTACCACCCGCATGCGAAATCGTTCCTGATCACCGAGGCGATGCGCGGCGAGGGCGCCGTCCTGCGCCTGCCCGACGGCAGCCGCTTCATGCCGGAACACGACGAGCGGGCGGAACTGGCACCGCGCGACGTGGTGGCCCGCGCCATCGATTTCGAGATGAAGAAGCGCGGCCTCGATTGCGTCTACCTGGACATCACCCACAAGCCGGCCAAGTTCATCGTCAGCCATTTCCCCAACATCCACGCGCGCTGCCTGGAACTGGGCATCGACATCACCCGGGAGATGATCCCGGTGGCGCCGGCGGCCCACTACACCTGCGGCGGCATCAAGGTGGACCTGGACGGCCGCGCCGACGCCGACAACCTCTACGCCATCGGCGAGACCACCTGCACCGGCCTGCACGGCGCCAATCGGCTCGCCTCCAATTCATTGCTGGAATGCCTCATCTACGGCCGCGCCGCGGCCGCCCACATGGCCCAGGCCACCCCCACCCCGGAAATCGCCCTGCCGGACTGGGACGAGTCGCGGGTGACCGATGCCGACGAGGAAATCGTCATCGCCCACAACTGGCACGAGTTGCGTCGCTTCATGTGGGATTACGTCGGCATCGTGCGCACCACCAAGCGCCTGGAGCGGGCCGCCCACCGCATCAAGCTGCTGGCCGACGAGATCGAGGAGTACTACAGCAACTTCCGGGTCAGCCATGACCTGATCGAGCTGCGCAATCTGGTGCTCACCGCCGATTTGATCGTGCGCTGCGCCGCCCTGCGCCACGAGAGCCGGGGGCTGCACGCCTCGCGGGATTGGCCGGGGATGCTGGGGGAGGCGAAGGACACGGTGCTGGAGCCTTGACCGACCCCCTCCCCTCCGGGAGAAGCTGGGGAGAGGGGGTAACGCTTCAGTTGCCGCGACGCCTTCACCTGGGTCGCGGTTTTCCCTCTCCCCCGGCCCCTCCCCCGCGGCGGGTGGGGAGTTGCCTCACCCTTCCGCCCGCTTCACCAAAAAGTGCACCAGCAGGGGCACCGGACGGCCGGTGGCGCCCTTTTCCTTGCCGGATTTCCAGGCGGTGCCGGCGATGTCCAGGTGGGCCCAGTCGTACTTCCTGGTGAATTTGCCCAGGAACGCCGCGGCGGTGATGGTGCCGCCGGCGCGGCCCCCGATGTTGGCCATGTCGGCGAAGTTGCTCTTGAGCAGTTCCTCGTATTCGTCGAACAGGGGCAATTGCCAGCAGCGGTCGCCGGACACCTCGCCGGCTTGCAGGAGTTCCCGCGCCAGGGCGTCGTCGTTGGCGAGCAGGCCGCTGGTGAGGTGCCCTAATGCAATCACGCAGGCACCGGTCAGAGTGGCGATGTCCACCACGGCGGCCGGCTCGAAGCGCTCCGCGTAGGTGAGGGCGTCGCACAGGATCAAGCGGCCTTCCGCGTCGGTGTTGAGCACTTCGATGGTCTGGCCGGACATGCTGGTGACCACGTCCCCCGGCTTGTTGGCGCGGCCGTTGGGCATGTTCTCGCAGGTAGGAATGAGGCCCACCACATTGAGCGGCAGCTTGAGGTCGGCCAGCGCCCGGAAGGCGCCCAGCACGGATGCCGCGCCGCACATGTCGTATTTCATCTCGTCCATTTCCGCCGCCGGCTTGATGGAGATGCCGCCGGAATCGAAGGTGATGCCCTTGCCCACCAGCACCACCGGCTTCTGTTTCCTGTCGCCGCCGTCATGGCGCAGCACGATGAAATGCGGCGGCTCATTGCTGCCCTTGGCGACGGAGAGGAAGGAACCCATGCCGAGCTGTTCGATGGCGGGCTGGTCCAGTACCTCGATGGCGAAACCGTGCTCCTTCGCCAGTGCTTCGGCCTGGGTGGCAAGATAGCTCGGAGTGCAGACGTTGCCGGGCAGGTTGCCGAGATCCTTGGCCAGTTTCATGCCGGCGGCGATGGCCTGGCCGCGCAGGGCGGCGGCTTCGCCGGTGGGCAGTTCGCCGCGCCGCGACACCGCCAGGGTGAGGCGGCGCAGGGCGCGCTTGCCCTCGTCCGGCTTGCTCTTCATCTGGTCGAAGCGGTACAGGGCCTCCTGGGCCACCAGCACCGCCTGCTCCACGTTCCAGGCCAAGTCGCGCTTCTTCACCGGCAGTTCGGTGAGGTACAGGGCCGCCTCGGTGACGCCCATGTCGGCCAGGGCCTTGACCGCTGCCCGCACGGCATCGCGATACTGCTTGTCGCGAAATTCCCGCTCCTTGCCCAAACCCACCAGCAACACGCGGTCGCACAGCAGGCCAGGGACGTTGTGCAGCAACAGGGTGGCGCCCGGCTTGCCGTCCATGTCGCCACGCCGGAGAATGTCGGCCAGGTAGCCTTGGGCGGCGTGGTCGATGACATCACCGGCAAAGCTGAGCTTGCGATGATCGAAAACCCCGACCACGACACAGGCGCTGCGCTGTTTCTCGGGGCTGCCGCTTTTAATGCTGAATTCCATCACTGTCTCCAAAATCCGATGATCCTGTCAGAAAAAAACGAATTCATACTTGCGCATGGGCGTTTTGGGATTATCGGCAGTTGACCTTCGAATAGTCAAAATTCAACCCGTCCGGCCATGCCTCCGCTACTGCGTCTGTTCGACCGTGCCCTGATCCGCGAAATGGCCGCCGGCAGTGGCATGGCCTTCGCAGCGCTGGGGGCGATCTTCGCCGTGGTGCTGCTGGTGCGGGTATTGGGGCGGGCCGCCATAGGCGACCTCGCCAACGACGCGGTGTTCCCCATGCTGGGTTTCGGATTCGTGCGTTTTCTGCCGATTCTCCTGTCGCTGGCCCTGTTCATCGGCGTTTTCATGAGCCTGACCCGCCTCTGGCGCGACAGCGAGGCGGTCATCTGGATGAACGCGGGCCTGGGGCCGCTCGACTGGATACGTCCGGTGGCCCTGTTCAGCCTGCCGGCCATCGTCATCGTCGCCTTCGTCAGCATGGCGTTGATCCCCTGGTCGGTGAGCCGGCAGGCGGAGTTCGAGGCGAAGATCGATAGCCGCGACCAGGTATCGACCCTGGCGCCCGGGGTGTTCTCCGAGGATCGCCTGGGGCAGCGCGTGTTTTTCGTGGAATCCGCCTCGCCCAACGGCGCGCGAGTGGGCAACGTCTTCGTCCAGTCGGTGCAGCAGGGGCGCATGGGCGTCATCGTGTCCCGCCAGGGCCACCTGGAAGCCATGAAAGACGGTGATCGTTTTCTGGTGCTGGAGCAGGGCAATCGCTACGAGGGCGTCCCGGCGTGGCGGACTTTCGGGTTGCCGACTTCAGCAGCTATGCCATCCGCCTGCAGCCGCAGGAGATTCCGGAAAAGGACGGCGGCCCCCATGCCCTCAGCACCGCGCGACTGCTCGCGGAACCGACGCCGGACAACATGGCGGAGTGGGTCTGGCGCATCAGTTATCCGGTCAGCTCCCTGATCCTCTGCTTGCTGGCGGTGCCCTTGAGCTATGTCAACCCGCGCGCCGGCCGTTCCCTCAACGTGGTGTTCGCCATCCTCATCTATTTCGCCTACAGCAATCTGGTGGGTATTTCCCAGGGCTGGGTCGCATCCTCGCATCTTTCCGCCAGCTCCAGCCTCGCCCTGGTGCATGGCGGCATGACGGCCGCGCTGCTGCTGTTCTTCTGGCGGCGGTTCCACGCGCCAGCGCGAGGATGAGGGTGGCCCGATGAGCATCCTGTTTCGCTATCTCGCCCGGGAAATCCTTGGCGCCACCGCCCTGGCCGCCCTCGCCCTGACCGGCCTGTTCACCTTTTTCGACTTCATCCACGAGGTTTCAGAGGCCCACCCGGACACCTATACCCCGATGCTGGCCCTGTTCTTCACGCTGCTCAACGTGCCCGGGCGGGTGAATGAGTTGGCGCCGGTGGCGGTCCTGGTGGGTGGCTTGTTCGCCTGGAATCGCCTGGCCCTCAGCTCGGAGTTCAGTGTGATGCGCACCGGCGGCCTGTCCGCGCCGCGCCTGGTCACCTGGATGGTCGGCGTGGGATTATTGCTGGGCGGCCTCGATGTGCTGCTCGGCGAATATGTCACGCCGCCCGCGGAACGGGCCGCGCAGCAACTCAAACTACGCGCCACCAGCGGGGTCGTGGCCAAGGAGTTTCGCACCGGGGTGTGGGCGAAGGATGGCTCCACCTTCATCAATATCCGCGCGATGCTGCCGGATACCAGTTTGGTGGACGTGCGTCTGTATACCTTCGACGAGCGTTTCCAGCTGCGTTCCCTGCGGCGCGCCGAATCCGCCCAATGGCAAGGCGGCGGCTGGATGCTGCGCAAGGTCACGGAAACCCGTTTGGCCGAGGACGGCACCAGGACGCTGCACCTGGCGGATCAGAAATGGACTTCCGCCGTCACCCCGGATCTTCTCTCGGTGTTGATGGTCGCCCCGCAACGCATGTCCATGGCGACGCTGCATTCCTACATCCAGCATCTGACCCTGAACCGTCAGGATGCTCAGCGCTATGTTGTCGCCTACTGGGGCAAGATGGTCCATCCCCTGGCGGCCCCGGTGATGCTGCTGCTGGCCCTGGCTTTCGCCTACCGGCCGCCGCGCGTGGGCGGCGCGGGCGGGCGCTTGCTCCTGGGCATACTGCTGGGCCTGGGGTTTCACCTCTCCAACCGCCTGACCGGCCAGTTCGCGCAATTGCAGGACTGGCCGGCCCCCCTGTCGGCCGCGGCGCCGATGCTGGTGTTCGGCCTGGCGGCGGGCGCCGCTATCTGGTGGATGGAACGTCGCTGACCAGCGCCGTGCCGGCCAGACGGTCGTGCAGGAACTGGCGATCCCGGTCGAACAGCGGCCAGAACCAGGTCACGGGAAACAGCAGCAGGGCCAGGACATAGCGCTTCAGAGCCCGCGCCAGATCCAGGGGCTGGCCGCTGGCCGTCACGACGCGGATGCG
The DNA here is from genome assembly GCA_903918705.1 of uncultured Pseudomonadota bacterium. GTDB lineage: Bacteria > Pseudomonadota > Gammaproteobacteria > Burkholderiales > Thiobacillaceae > PFJX01. The sequence goes on along the minus strand of CAIXFP010000332.1, from coordinate 425 downwards.
CCAGGTCTTCATGGCCGCGGTCTGGCCGCGCCGCCAGAAGTGGGTGCAGTAGTAGCCGCCCAGGACCAGCCAGAAGATCTGGGCCAGCAGACGGAGCAACTCGTGGGGCAGAAATTGCAGCAGCGCCACGAACGGCAGAGCGCCGAGAAACAGGATCGCCGTCAGCAGCAAGGCGTCATAGACGAGACAGGCAAGGCGGCGGGGCAAAGACGGTGTAATCATGTCGCGGAAATGGGCAAATCGGCCGACAACTATACCCGCGGTTTGCATTCGCCGGTCGCTTCCAATAGAATGCCGCGTTTTCCGGATTAGCTCAGATTTTTGGAGATAGGCATGTACGCGGTGATCAAAACCGGTGGCAAACAATACAAGGTATCTACCGGCGGCAAGCTGAAGGTGGAGACCCTGCCCGCTGAAGTGGGTAG
>CAIXFP010000331.1 GCA_903918705.1 uncultured Pseudomonadota bacterium | reverse complement strand
GGGAACTCCACAGGTCTGTCACACGAGGCGATACCCATCAGGAAGCGGCCGCCGCTCAATTGGTCCACGCTCGCAGCCGCCTTGGCCGTGTGCAGCGGATTGCGCAGCGGGATCGCTATCGACGCAGTCCCCAGTGCAATCGTTGACGTCTGTGCTGCGATGAAGCCCAGATAGACCCAGGGATCAAAAACCTGGCCCACGTCGCCGAAGCTGGGGTCGCGCAACGGTACGTCCCGGAACCAGAGCGTGGAGAAGCCCAGCGCTTCCGCACGACGGGCCAACTCGACCTGGTTGGACATCGTCGGCGTATCGCCCTGGAAGGCCTCGATGGGGAAAAACAGCCCCAGGCTCAGGTGGCCGGCCTTGAAGGTTCGACCGAACCCTTGGTGCTGCTGATAAGGGGTTGTACTTGGCTGATATATTGTCAGGCTCCTCTGGCCTCAAGGTTTCCATCACGCGCGTGCAGCGCCACTGGCCGCGTCCGAAGCTGCGAACGCGGCCAGTACTGCCTTATGGCCGGTAAGAGGGGTAGTCGGTGTATCCCTTGTCAGTGCCGCCATACATCGTCGCCGGGTCTACTGCGTTGAGCGGCCAGCCCTGGGCGATGCGTTCAGGCAGATCCGGGTTCGCAATGAAGGGACGACCGAACGCGATCAGATCGCCCCAGCCCGCCTTGACCACGCGCACACCGCGCTCCACGGTGTATTTGCCGGCATAGAGAACCTTGCCGCTGAAGTTGCTGCGCACATCATTTCGGAAGGTCTCGGGCAACTCTGGCGCGTTGTCCCAATCGGCCTCGGCAAGCGAGACATAGGCAATCCCGACTTGTTCGAGAACCTTGATGGCCTCAATATAGGTTTCATGGGGATCATCCTCCACCAGCCCCAGATAGACGCGGTCTTCTTCGGTGCTGGCGAACAGCGGGGCAAATCGCACCCCGATCCGTTCCTTGCCGACCACATCAGCAACGGCCTGTACCACCTCGTGCAGGAAGCGCAGACGGTTTTGCAGGGGGCCACCGTATTCATCGGTGCGCCGATTAGTATGCGCGGAGATGAACTGATTGACGAGGTAGCCGTTGGCGCAGTGGAGTTCGACACCATCGAAGCCGGCATCAAGTGCATTGCGGGCCGCCTGGGCGTAGAGCTGTACCAACTCTTTCACTTCGGCAGTTGTCAGCGCACGCGGCACCGACGGCTCCGTAAGTGCGCCCTGGCCCGGGCCGGTTTCGACGAACACCTTGACGTTGTCGGCAGCGATTGCCGATGGTGCGACGGGTGCCGCACCGCCGGGCTGCAGCGAGTGATGCGAAACCCGCCCCACATGCCAAAGCTGCGCAAAAATGATGCTGCCTTCGGCATGCACCGCTGCCGTGATTTTGCGCCAGCCTTCAACCTGTTCCGAGCTGTGCATACCGGGCGTCCAGGCATACCCCTGGCCACGCGGCTCGATCTGCGTGCCTTCGGTGACCATGAAGCCAGCCCCTGCCCGCTGACGGTAGTAGTCGGCCATGAGGTCGTTCGGAATGTTGCCCGGCTGGGAACTGCGCGAGCGGGTCAACGGCGGGAGCACGATCCGGTTTTTCAGGGTGTAAGGCCCCAGCTGCATGCTTTCAAACAGTATTTCTCTATTCATTTCAATACTCCTAAATATCCAGAAATCTCGATGTTACTGGGCAAAATTTTGGCGATGAATCGAACTCAAAACACGCCGAACGGTTGACATGGCTATCATAGCCACATATCGGGATATGTCAATATCTAAATT
>CAIXFP010000330.1 GCA_903918705.1 uncultured Pseudomonadota bacterium | reverse complement strand
TTGGGTGCGAATCTTGTAGTTGCGCAGATTCAGCATGGCAGTCTCGGCTTGGGTGACGTTGTCGTTACCCGCGTTTACGGCGCCCATCGGGAAAACTTGAGATCGGTCAGGCAAATTCCTACGGCAGTCCGTAGCCGCCGCCGCCCGGCGTCTCCAGCACAAAGACATCGCCGGGGGCGAGATCGAATTTGGCGATGCCGGAGACTTCCTCGCGCCTGCCATTGGCGCGTTCGATCCACTGCCGCCCCGGCTCGCCGGCCGACCCTCCGGCCAGGCCGAAGCCGCCCACCTGGCGGCGCAGGGCGAGCAGGTTGGCGTGCAGGGGAGTGAGGAAGCGCAGGCGCCGCTCGACGCCGTCGCCGCCGGGATACCGCCCGGCGCCGCCGGAACCGCGACGGATGGCGAAGCGTTCCACCCGCACCGGGAAGTTCAGTTCCATCACTTCCGGGTCGGTCAGGCGCGAATTGGTCATGTGGCTGTGCACCGCGTCGGCCCCGGCAAAGCCCGGCCCGGCGCCGCTGCCGCCGCACACCGTCTCGTAATACTGGTGGGTGGCGTCGCCGAAGGAAAAGTTGTTCATGGTGCCCTGGGAAGACGCCAGGGCACCCAGCGCGCCATAGAGCGCATCGACGATGTTCTGTGATGTCTCCACGTTGCCCGCCACCACCGCCGCGGGGTAGACAGGGTTGAGCAAACAGCCCCGCGGCAGGCGGATTTCCAGAGGCCGCAGAACGCCGGCATTCAGCGGGATGTCCATGTCGATCAGGGTGCGGAACACGTACAGCACGGCGGAGTGGGCGATGCTGGCCGGTGCATTCAGGTTGCCCCCCTGCTGCGGACTGGTACCGGTGAAGTCGACGACGGCGCTTTGTGCGTCGGGGGCGATGCGGATGGCGACGTGAATCTTGACTCCCCTCTCCCTTTGGGAGAATGGGCGGGGGTGAGGGAACTCGGGTTGATTTACCTCCTCCCGTTGTTCAAGCGTTGCTCCCTCGCCCCAGCCCTCTCCCGGAAGACGAGGGGGCGAGTCCAGTTCGATGCTGAATTCCCCGTCGTGGAGCCGCCCCAGCAGGCGCCGCACCGCCGCTTCCGCGTTGTCCTGCACAAAGCCCATATAGGCCAGCACCGACTCGTCGCCGACTTCGGCTTCCAGTTGCCGTAACAGGCGCACACCCAGGTGGCAGGCGGCCACCTGGGCCTGCAGGTCGGCGATGTTCTGCTCCGGGTTGCGTGCCGCGCTCCCCGCTTTTGCAAAGAAAGGCAGGGGGGATATCTCTGCGCTTGGCGCTACGGACGACGCTACAAATCCCCCCCCGCCCCCCTTTGAAAATGGGGGGAGTGCTGGATCAGTTTGGCATCCGCCCAGCCAGTCCCGCACCTCCGCCTCCAACATCCGCCCGTCGCGCACGATCAACATGCCGTCGCTGCGGCAGCCTTCCTGGTCAATGTGGCTGCTGTCGGCGGGCATGGAGCCGGGGCTGATGCCGCCCACGTCGGCGTGGTGGGCGCGGGCGGCAGCGAAGTAGCGCAACTCGGTGCCGGATTCGTCGAACACCGGCATGACCACGGTGATGTCGGGCAGATGGGTGCCCCCGGCATAGGGGGAGTTGATCAGGTAGGCGTCGCCCGGTTGTAGCGCCGGCGCCCCGCCGGCGAGTTCCCTCTCCCCTGGCCCCAGCTTAGATGACGTCGTCTCCCCCAGGGGAAGAAAGGAAAAAGTATGCAGAATCGTCCGCACCGAATCCCCCATGCTGCCCAGGTGCACCGGGATGTGGGGAGCGTTGGCGATGAGGTCGCCGGCTGCATCGAACAGGGCGCAGGAGAAATCCAGTCGCTCGCGGATATTCACCGAACGGGCGGTCATCTGCAGGGTGCGGCCCATGTCCTCGGCGATGCTCATGAAGCGGCGGTTGAACAGGGTCAGCCAGGTGGGGTCGGGTCGGGCCGGGTCGGGGCGCCGCGCTTGTCGTTCCAGAAGGGTGAGCAGCAGGTCGCCGCGTGGCGTCATTTCCAGTTGCCAACCCGGTTCCAGCAACGTGGTGCTGCCGGCTTCGACGACGAGGGCGGGGCCGGCGAGGGTTTGCCCGGCACACAGGGTTTCACGGCGAAAGATCGGCGTGGCGTGCCATGCGCCCCGCAGGAAAACCGGGGACACATCCAGCGGCTGCCCTGGCGCCTCGGCCCGGGGCGGACAGGCCGCCGGCGCGCCGCCGCCGGACACGGTTTCCGTCTCCAACGCGGCGCACACCAGGGCACGGGTCGGGTCGGCGAAGCCGAAACGGGTCTGATGTTCGGCATGGAAAGCGGCGGTCATGGCTTCCACGCTGTCCAGGGAAATGGCCAGAACGGTATCGGAACCCTGGTAGCGCAGGAGGGCGCGGCGGGTTTCACCCTCTCCCTCCGGGAGAGGGCCGGGGAG
>CAIXFP010000329.1 GCA_903918705.1 uncultured Pseudomonadota bacterium | reverse complement strand
CCAGCATCGAAACCGCCAAGTCGGGCCAGCGCGCCACCGACAAGACCGTCACCGCCGCCAACACCGATACCAGCATCCGGGTCGCCGTGGAAAAGGTCGACCAGCTCATCAACCTAGTCGGCGAGCTAGTCATCACCCAGGCCATGCTGGCGGAAGCCGCCAGCTACCTCGACCCGGTGCAGGCGGAAAAACTCCTGGCCGGCATCGACCTGCTCGCCCGCAACACCCGCGACATGCAGGAATCGGTCATGTCCATCCGCATGCTGCCCATGAGCATGGTGTTCAGCCGTTTCCCGCGCGTGGTGCGCGACCTGGCCGGCAAACTGGCCAAGCAGGTGGAGATGAAGACCATCGGCGAGAACACCGAACTGGACAAGGGCCTGATCGAGAAGATCAGCGACCCCCTTACCCATCTGGTGCGCAACAGCCTGGACCACGGCATCGAGATCCCGGAAAAACGCATTGCCGCCGGCAAGAGTCCGAAAGGCACCCTTACCCTGAAGGCCAGCCACCAGGGCGGCAACATCGTCATCGAAGTGATCGACGACGGCGCCGGACTCAACCGCGCCCGCATCCTCGGCAAGGCCCGCGAGAAAGGCCTGCCGGTGAACGACGCCATGAGCGACCATGAAGTCTGGCAACTCATCTTCGCCCCCGGCTTCTCCACCGCCGAGGTGGTGACCGACGTATCCGGACGCGGTGTCGGCATGGACGTGGTCAAGCGCAACATCGAAGGCATGGGCGGCCGGGTGGAGCTGGAATCCTCCACCGGCCACGGCACCCGCACGGTGATCCGCCTGCCCCTGACCCTGGCCATCCTCGACGGCATGTCGGTGGGGGTGGGCGGCGAGACCTTCATCGTGCCCATCACCAGCGTGGTGGAATCCTTGCAACCCCGGCTCGAAGACATCCGCACCATGGCGGGCGACAGCCGCATGGTCCACATCCGCGGCGAATACCTGCCCTTCGTGTCGCTCGCCGAGGCGTTCAACCTGCCTGGCGTCGAGGATATTACTCACGGCATCGTCATCGTCGTGGAAGCCGAGGACGGCAAGGCCGCCCTGTTCGTCGACGAACTGCTGGGCCAGCACCAGGTGGTGATCAAGAGCCTGGAAGAGAACTACCGCAAGGTTTCCGGGGTGTCCGGCGCCACCATCATGGGCGACGGCCGCGTCGCCCTGATCCTGGACGTAACCGCCGTGACCCGCATGGGCCTGGCCAACCCGAAGCGGCAACGGGCCGCATGAGCACGCTGTTGAGCCCCGTCGACACGGCGGAGGCAATGGACGTAGAAGCAGGTTGGGCAAAGCCATACGTGCCCAACGCACCGCCGCGGAGTTGGGCACGCCGCGCTTTGCCCGACCCACGAGACTGAGGAGAGAAGCATGGACCAGCACGAAAGCAACGGCACCGCCAATTCCGGTGAATTTCTCACCTTCACCCTGGGGGCCGAGGAATACGGCATCGACATCCTCAAGGTGCAGGAAATCCGGGGCTACGAGGCGGTCACCCGCATCGCGAACGCGCCGCCTTTCATCAAGGGCGTCATCAACCTGCGCGGCGTCATCGTTCCCATCGTGGACCTGCGCATCAAGTTCAACCTGGGCGAGCCCAGCTACGACCAGTTCACCGTG
>CAIXFP010000328.1 GCA_903918705.1 uncultured Pseudomonadota bacterium | reverse complement strand
ATCTGGAGCACACCTTCCTCTACTTGTGCATGCACGATGGCGGGTTACTGGATATGGTCGATCTCTGCGCCAATCTGGAGGTCAAGCGGCCGACGGCGCAGAGCTTCATCGAATTGCTGGAAGCAACCCATCTGATCTACCGCCTGCCGCCATTCGGTTATGGCAAGGATGTGCTGCGAGCGCGCTTCAAGATTTACCTGGCCGATGCCGCCATCGCGCCGGCTGTGATGCTCAAGGGCAAAGCCATCCTGGAAGACCCGGCCGCGCTGGGTGTGGCTACCGAAACGGCGGTGTTCAAGCACTTGTTCGCGCGTTACTACGCACAGAACGTGCACTTCAGCTACTGGCGCGGCAAGAAGGATCGGGAAGTCGATCTGGTTGCTGAGGTGGGCGGACAAATCATGCCTTTCGAGGTGAAATACCGCGCCCAGCACACCGGTCTGCGCGAACTGAAAGGCTTGCTCGAACTCTGCCAGCAGAAATCCATCGACCGCGGCTACGTGGTCACGAAATCACTGGACGACTTCGGCACGATTCCCGACCTGCCCGATACCAATACCCGGATTCTGCGCATCCCCGCACCACTGCTGTGCTACTGGATGGGCGAGTCGGAACTGGGTTCTACGGATATCAGAGAATAACTACCGCGACAGGGAACATATGCGAGACGTCTTCGAGTTACGTGACAGTTTGATTGATGAATACAGTGTGTTCTCGCGGAGCTTCACACGCATAGCGGCAGCGGATATTCAAGAAGAAGTTAACAGACAGTACAGCGGTGGCCGCTACTGGCCTGAGTCTCTCATCCAGATCAACCCTAATTACCAACGCAAGGAAACGGTTCAGCAACTCACAAAGCAAGGACTGCTGCACCCGACCTGTGCTGAACTGTTTCAAACTGGGAAGGCCGAAGACACGCCCGGCCCGATGCGTCTCTATACCCACCAAATCGAAGCAATCGCCAAGGCTCGGGAAGGCAAGAGCTATGTGGTCACCACGGGCACTGGATCAGGTAAGTCACTGGCGTTTTTTGTGCCCATCGTTGATCGCATCCTGAAGTCGAAAGACGCGGATCCCACACGCCGTACACGCGCCATCGTGATATATCCGATGAATGCTCTGGCGAATAGCCAGCTTGAGGAGCTGAATAAATTCCTTCACGGTTATGCGGCAGAACAGCGCCCCTTCACCGTTGCGCGCTACACAGGTCAGGAAAGTGCTGCCGAACGAAAGGTGATTGCGGCCAATCCACCGGACATTCTGCTGACCAACTTCATGATGCTGGAACTGATCCTCACTCGTTATGAGGAGACAGATCGGCAGGTTGTTGAGCATTGTCGTGGTCTGGAATTCCTGGTCCTCGACGAACTCCACACCTATCGTGGCCGCCAGGGAGCCGACGTCGCCATGCTTGTGCGTCGATTGCGCCAGCGGCTGGATGCCAGGAAACTCACCTGCATCGGCACATCCGCAACCATGTCGAGCACGGGGTCGGTTGAGGATCAGCAGAAGACCGTTGCCGATGTCGCAGGCAAACTGTTTGGCACCCACATCACCGCCCATGAAGTTATCGGAGAGACGCTGGAGCGCGTTACCGATGCCAGCCTCGATTTGGCTGCGATCAAGCCCTTGCTTGCAGGTTGCATCACCAGTTCTGTTTTCTCCTGGCCAAATTTTGATGCTTTCCGTGTCGACCCATTGGCCATCTGGATTGAGTTGAACCTCGGCATCGACCTGAGCGATCTATCCAAACCACGACGCGCACGCCCGTTAACGCTTTCGGCCGCCGCCGCGCGGCTCGCCGACGATGCCGCTGTTGACCAACAACTGGCGAAGCGGGCGTTGCAGTTGTTCCTGGTCTCGGCCCATGCATTACGCACGCCCCAGGGCCATCCGCCGTTCGCATTCAAGTTGCACCAGTTCATCAGTGGCCCAGGCAAAGTCATGACCACGTTGGAGGCCGAAGGAGTACGTCACGTCACCTTGGATGCCCAGCGTTATGCGCCTAGTCGCCAGGCCGAAGGAGTGCTGCTTTACGCTGCCCATTTCTGCCGCGAATGCGGACAGGAATACCACCCCGTTTGGGAGGAGGGTTCATCCAGCCGTTTCGCACCACGCGCGATCGACGATGTGGCGATTGATGCTGACGACACTCGCTACGGATTTTTGGCTCCCAAACGAACCGGACAGCAATACTGTGGGCTGATTGAGGATCTCCCGGAAAACTGGCTCGACCAGACAGGTGCCGAAACCAAGGTCAAGCCAGCCTACCGGCATGCGGTTCCCCTGGAAACGCGTGCGGACGCCCAAGGCACAAAGGGATCGGGTAACCACTATTGGTTTATTCCAGGGAAGTTCCGGTTTTGCTTGAATTGCGGATACGTCCACGAAGCATACGGCAAGGACGTCAACCGCCTCTCCAGCCTCTCTGGCGAAGGCCGCTCCTCGGCCACCACCATGCTCACACTGAGCCTATTGCGGCAGTTGTTCGCCGAGGCTGACTTGCCTGAGGGACTCCCCGATCCACGCAAACTGCTGGGATTCACAGACAACCGCCAGGATGCCGCACTCCAGGCAGGCCATTTCAATGATTTGGTTTTTCTGTTGACCCTGCGCGCCGGCCTGATCGGTGCGCTTCAGCACAACAACGGTGTGCTCACCGAAGAAGACTTATCCGATGCGGTATTCAAGGCCCTCGGATTTAACCGCAATGATGAAGGCGTGCTCTCCGAATACCTGAAGAGCCCAAAACTGGTGGGGCTGGCGCGCCAGGAAGCCCAGCGTACCCTGCGGTTCATTTTGGGATACCGACTGCTGCGTGATCTGCGGAAGGGCTGGCGCTTCAATAACCCCAACCTCGATCAACTCAAGCTGATCGCCATCGACTATCTGGGGTTACAGGAATTTTGTGCTGACGAGACCCGATTCGCTGACCGGCATAAGGCATTGCAACGCCTGGGGCCAACAGGGCGTGAGGCCATGGCGCGATTTGTCTTTAGCGAGCTGCGGCGCAACCTGTGCATCGAATCCCGCTACCTCGACGCGATGGAGCAAGACAAGGCACGAACCAGCGCCTTCAGCTACTTGAATGAACGCTGGGCATTCGCATCGGACGAGCGCCTCGCAACCGCGAAATATCTCATTCTTGGAAAGCGACCCGAGTTCAAGGGTAAGCCGCGAGACGATCTGGTCAGCGGCGGTCCACGGTCTCGCATGGTCAGGTTGTTGAAGACCGCTTCATTTTGGAGCAACACTCCGGCGGCCAGCATGGTCCAGGGCTGGAAAGATCAGGAAGTCACCGAGATTCTCAGCGATTTCCTGAGCGTTGCCAGCGATTATGGCTACGTACAGCGACAGAGTCTCGACAAGAATCTGCTTGGCTGGCGTCTGAAAGCGTCTGCTATGCAATGGCGCATGATCCATGACCTACCCGCCGAAGTCGAAGACAAAACCAATACTTTCTTCCGTCGCCTGTATCTGACGATCGCTCAGTTGCTCAACCTGCCATCGCATCCCCTATTCGAGTTCGAGGCCCATGAACATACGGCCCAGGTAGATGCAGCCAAACGGCAATTGCTGGAGGCGCGATTCCGCTACACCAACAAAGACCGTCAGGATTGGGCGGCAAACCCGGCTCACGACGCACCACTTCAGCGCCTCCCTGTCCTGTTCTGCTCGCCAACCATGGAACTCGGCGTAGACATTTCCTCGCTCAATACCGTCTACCTACGCAACATGCCACCGACACCAGCGAACTACGCCCAGCGTAGTGGTCGCGCTGGGCGCTCTGGCCAGCCAGCGCTCGTGGTGAGCTATTGCGCGGCGCAGAGCCCGCATGACCAGTGGTTCTTCAATCATGCCGGCGAGATGGTTTACGGTGTCGTCAAGGCGCCCACCCTGGATCTCGCAAATCGCGATCTGATCGAGAGCCATCTGCAGGCCGTTTGGCTCGCCAACGTCGAACGTGTGCTCGACACCAGCATCGCACCGTTGCTCGACCTCGATCAGGAAGGCAAGCCCCTCAAGACCGACCTGCAGAGTCATATCAACAACCCTGCCATCCTTGCCCGTGCACGAGAACAGGCAAGCAAGGTGATCGCAGAGGTCCAGCATGAACTCACGTCGGATGCCGCGCCCTGGTTCTCTGACCGGTATGTCGATCAGGTGATCGATTCGGCACCCGAGGCCTTCGATCGCGCACTGGATCGCTGGCGCAAGCTCTTCGAGGCGACGCGTAAACAAATGGACATGGCCGATGCGGTGGTCAAGAGCCATGCGGCAAGCCAAGCCGAGCGCGAAAATGCACGTCGTCGTTATGGAGATGCGGCTCGCCAGTACGCTGTGCTGCTCAAGTCCGGTAACACCCAGAACTCGGATTTCTACACCTACCGCTATCTCGCCAGCCAGGGCTTCCTCCCCGGCTACAACTTCCCGCGCCTGCCCCTCATGGCCTGGATTCCAGGCAAGGGTGGCAGCGTCAACGGCAAGGATGACGACGGCAGCATGGTCAGCCGGCCACGCTTCCTGGCGCTGTCGGAGTTCGGTCCCCGTAGCCTCATCTATCACGAGGGCCGCACCTACCGGGTGATCCGCGCCAAGCTCAACGTGGGTGCGAGTGAACATGTCTCGGCCCAGAGCGAGCTGGGTACCCTAACCGCGCGCATCTGCGCCCACTGCGGCTACGGCCACTTGGGCGAAGATGCCGCCAGCGAGCCCTTGGCCAATGTCTGTGAACATTGTGGCGCGGCACTGACCGATCAGGATCGAGTCAGTCAGCTCTACCGCATCGAAACGGTTGAGACTGTGCCGGTGGAGCGCATCTCCATCAATGACGAGGAACGCCAGCGCCAGGGCTTCGAACTGCAAACGACCTACCGTTTTCTGCCTGGCCCCGATGGTTTGATCCAGAAAGCCGAGGCGGAAGTTCGGCTGGACGACGAGGTTCTCGCCACACTGACCTATGCACCGGCAGCGCGCCTGTGGCGAATCAACCGGGGCTGGCGTCGCCGCAAGGACAAGAAACAGCTCGGTTTTTATATCAACCCGATCACCGGCATCTGGAGCAAGCAGGAAAGCCCCAATGAAGAGGCGGGGACCGACACGCCCGACGAAGCACTCCTCGACAAGGTGCCGAACCAACGCATCGTTCCCTTCGTGGAGGACCACCGCAACATCTTGATCCTGACCCCAACCCAGGTGCTCACCGAAACCACCATGGCCACGCTGCAAGCGGCACTCAAGCGCGGCATCGAGCAGACCTTCCAGATTGAGGAAGCCGAACTGGTTTCCGAACCCTTGCCTAACGGAGATCAGCGGCGCGCCCTGATGTTCTATGAAGCAGCCGAGGGCGGCGCCGGCGTATTGACCCGTCTCGCGAATGAGCCCGGGAGCCTGGCCGAAGTCGCGGGGAATGCCCTTGCCCTCATGCATTACCGGCGTCCGGATGGCGACTGGCGTCTGGAGAACCTGCCTGAGCTTGAACAACGCAAGGATGGCACGCGGATTTGTGAGGCCGGGTGCTATCAGTGCCTGTTGTCCTATTTCAACCAGCCCGACCATGACAAGATCAACCGTCAGGACGCGGACGCCCTGAAATTGCTGGTCGCCCTGGCCAATGCCAGCGTCGGGTCAAGGACCGCAGTATCTGACTCGGCTGTCCAGGAAAGCGGAGGCCTCCTAGTAGATTGGCTGGCTGAAATCGACCGGCGCAAACTGCGCTGCCCCGACGCCGTCCAGGTTTCACTGAACGAGGGTGCAGGCGTCGCGGATGCGCAGTACAAAACCGCCCGTGCCCTCATTTTCTTCACCGAACCAGCGGCTGATTTGTGCACCTATGCCGAGGATCGCGGTTATCGCGTGCTGGTCTTTGCCGAACGTGCCGGCTGGGTGGCCTCCTTTACTCAATACCCCGATGTGTTTGGCACCGGAGAGACAGAACAACAATGACTGCGCCCGCTTACGACTTTTCCCCTGGAGTGCTGGTCAAGGCGCGTGGACGCGAATGGGTGGTGCAGCCCGATACCCGTCGCGAAGCCCTGCGGCTACGTCCATTCGGTGGGTCCGACGAGGACGTCGTCACCCTGATTCCGGAGCTTGAACTCACCCCACCCGAGCCTGCGAGCTTTGCTTGGCCGGACCCGGAGCGCCCCGGCACCCATGACGCCGCCCGTCTCCTGCGCGATGCCCTCAAGCTCAAGCTGCGCGCTGGCGCTGGGCCGTTCCGTTCCTTCGGCAACATTGCGGTGGAACCGCGTGCCTATCAGCTGGTTCCGTTGTTGATGGCGTTGCGTCTGCCCACGATACGGCTGCTGGTGGCGGACGATGTCGGTATCGGCAAGACCATTGAAGCCGGCCTCATTGCGCGCGAACTCCTCGACCGGGGCGAAATCAGTCGGTTGGCCGTGCTCTGCCCGCCCCACCTGGTCGAGCAATGGCAGCAGGAACTGGCCGAACGGTTCCACATGAAAGCCGTGGCGCTGACCTCAGCCAGCGTGGCAAAGATCGAGCGCGACCTACCCCACGGCATCTCCCTCTTCGATCAGCATCCCTTCGTCGTCGTCAGCCTCGACTACATCAAGAGCGAGCGGCATCGCGAGCACTTCCTGGCGATTGCGCCGGAATGCATCATCGTCGATGAGGCACATACCTGCGCCGCAGCTGGGCAAGGTCGGCAACTCCGTTTCGAGTTGTTGCAACGGCTGGGTGCCGATGAATTCCGGCATTTGATTCTGCTCACCGCTACCCCACACTCCGGCGACGAGTCCGCGTTCTACAACCTGCTCTCGCTGCTCAAGACCGAGTTCGGCACCTTGCAGGGCATCGGCGCCAACGCTGACCATCCCCTGCGCCGCGAACTTGCCCGTCATTTCGTCCAGCGCCGACGCAAGGACATCGAGGAGTGGCAGGACACCCGGATATTTCCGCGCCGGATGACGGCAGAGGTGACCTATACCCTGTCAGGCCGCTGGGGCCATTTCTTCGACAGTGTGCAGGACTACTGCATCGACATGGCCGACCGGGCCGAACAGACCGCCGGCGGCAGTGCGCGCCTGATCTGGTACGCCACCCTGGCTCTGCTGCGCTGTGTCGCCTCCAGCCCGGCGGCGGCGGAGAAGGCGCTATCCACTCGCCTCACCGGCACGCTGGAAGAGATGGAGGCGCTGGCCGACGAGGAACACATGTACGACGGCCAGCCAGACAATCTGTCGACCGATGACCTTGAACCGCCTGCGCGTCTCGAAGAAGCCGAATACCTGACCGAGCTGATCGCGGAAGCGCGCAGCCTCGCCGGCAGCAGGGACGACCCCAAACTCGCCGCCCTCATCGAGCACCTGGACGTACTGTTGCGAGACGGCTTCCATCCCGTTGTGTTCTGCCGCTACGTCGCCACCGCCCATTACGTGGCAGCCCACGTGCGCCGGCATTTTCCCAATGCGACGGTGGATGCCGTCACCGGCGAATACACCCCAGAGGAGCGTGAGGTCCGTGTCGCCAACCTGGGTGAGTCCGAACAACCCGTTCTGATCGCCACGGATTGCATGTCCGAGGGCATCAACCTTCAACACCACTTCGACGCCGTGGTGCATTACGACCTCGCCTGGAACCCCACTCGCCACGAACAGCGCGAAGGTCGCGTCGACCGCTTCGGCCAGCAGTCCAGCGAAGTGCGCGCCACCATGCTCTACGGCCAGGACAATCCTGTCGATGGCTTCATCCTCAATATCATCCTGAGAAAAGCGGAAGCCATCCGCAAGGAACTGGGCGTGCTGGTGCCCATGCCGGAAGACGAGCAGCGCATCAGCCAGGCGCTGATCAAGGCGGCGCTCCTGAAACGCAATCGCTCGCACACCGCCAAGCAGGAGGCCTTCGATTTCGGTGACCCAACCTTCGACCTCAAGCCGGTCGAAATCGCCTGGCAGGATGCACTCGAACGGGCCAAGGCCAACCGTACCGTGTTCGCCCAGCGCCGCCTGCGCCCCGAGGAAGTCTTGCCCGAGTGGCGCAAACAGCTCGAAGTCCTCGGCGGTGAAGAAGATGTCGCGCGTTTTGTCCAGGGTGCCACCCGGCGCCTGAATGCCCCGCTCGAAACCTACAAGCGCACCGCCTTCCGCCTGCTGCCCCAGCACTTGCCGCAAATCGTCAGGGAACGTCTGGCGGAAGAAGGTTTCAGCAAACCGATGGCGGTCGATTTCCATTACCCGCCGGCAGCCGGCGCCCAGTTTGTCCACCGCAGCCATCCCCTCGTCGCCCTGCTGGCCGATACCCTGCTGGAAGGGGCCATGACCGACGAAGCGCCGCTGGCCGCCCGCGCCGCCGCCACGGTAACCACCGAGGTCGATTTGGTCACCACACTCTACCTGCTGCGCATCCGTCACCAGCTTTCCTTCACCCGACGCGGCGAAGCGCGCCAACTGATGGCGGAAGAAACCGTCGCCATTGCCGTACGCGGACGTACCCGGCCCGAATGGCTGTTCGACACGACAGTGGCCAAACTGCTCGACGCCGCCCCCAGCGCCAACCTCAGCCGCGAACAAGCGGCGCGGGAGGTACAAGCCGCCCTGGACTTCCTGGAGCAGCAGCGGGCCACCCTCGATGACCTGGCCAAGGAGCGAGCGGAAGCCCTGCTGGCTGACCATCGCCGCGTGCGCAAAGCCTCCGACGACGTCGGCCAATACGTCGTCCGCGCCTGCCTACCGGTAGATGTGCTGGGCGTCTATGTGCTTCTGCCGGATCGGTTGTGATCGGTAATCGGTGAGCAGTGAACTGTAACGGGGTGAACGGTAAACGGAGGGTGGTATGGCGATAACGAGCTACAGGGACTTGGAAGTCTGGCAGCGAGGTATGGAATTGGCAGTGGGCGCCTACACCCTGACAAGGTCGTTCCCGAAAGAGGAATTGTTCGGCATGACATCGCAGATTCGACGGGCAGCTGCTTCGGTCCCGGCAAACATCGCGGAAGGCTGGGCGCGTAATGCCCCGCGCGAATTCGTGCGATTTCTTCGGATCGCACAGGGCAGCCTGCGTGAACTCGAAACACACTTGTTACTGACAAGCAGGGTAGAACTGACCACTGAAGAGAGTATCCAGCCACTGATGGGAACCTGCGATGTAATCGGACGACAACTCCATCGCCTGCAAGAAAGCTTGCAGATAAAGATCGCAGCCCAAGATGGCCAACTCCGATCACCGATCACTGATCACTGATCACTGATCACTGATCACCCACAAATGGCCAAGAAAAACCCTGCCTCCCTTTCCTTCGACACGCTGCGCCTCGAAGGCGCGCTGTTCCTGCCGGATACCCTGGAGAAAGCCGCTCGCGGTGAGCTAACCGAAACCCAGAGCGTCGAGCGCTACCAGATTCCCAAGGGCATCACGCTTCAGGATGAATATGGCCGGGCCTTCCAGATCGCCCAGGCTCAATGGAAAGCCTTCGCAGCGACCCTGGAACGGCAGGATGTGGATGCCGTCCGGAACACGCGCCAATTCGTGCAGGAACTCCTGCGCGACGCCCTGGGTTATGCCGATCTGCAAGAGGTCGGCGCCATCGAGGTCGGGGAACGCCGCTATCCCATCGGCTTCCTGGCGCGCGGCCGTGTGCCGGTGGTGATAGCCCCGCACAGCCTTGACCTCGACGACCCCGACCCCCGCTTTGCCATACAGGGCAGTGGCACACGCAAGAAAAGCGCCTTCCAGCTCGCCCAGGAATTCCTCAACGCCAGCCCGGAATGCACCTGGGCGCTGGTCAGCAACGGACGTCAGCTGCGTCTGTTGCGCGATGCGGCGACGCTGACCCGCCCCAGCTACCTGGAATTCGATCTTCAGGCGATCTTGCAGGACGCCCGCTACCCGGATTTCGCCGCCGGCTGGCGTCTCCTGCACGCCAGCCGCGCCGGACTTGCCGGCACGCCGGGCAGCGAGTGCGTCTGGGAAGAATGGCGACTGGAGGGACAACGCCAGGGCACGCGCGTCCGTGAAGGCTTGCGCGAGGGTGTCACCGCCGCGCTCATCGCCCTGGGCGAAGGCTTTTTGCAACACCCGGACAACGAGGCCCTGCGCCGGAAACTGGTGAGCGGCGAACTCCTGAAAAGCGATCCCGATGGCGATGGTTACTACCAGCAGCTTCTGCGCCTGGTGTACCGCTTCATCTTCCTGTTCACCGTGGAAGAACGCGGAGTGCTGCACGCCCCGGGCGATGGCCCCGCTCAAATGGCCGCGCGGCGTATTTACAACGAGGGCTATGCCCTCTCCCGCCTGCGTGACCGCTGCCTGCGCCGTACCAGCCATGACCGCTATGGCGATTTGTGGCAAGGCGTTCGCATCGTCTTCAACGGCCTGGGCGCGGGAGAAACCCGCCTCGCCCTGCCGGCGCTGGGCGGCCTGTTCGACCTCCGGCAGTGTCCCGATCTCGATCAAGCCAGCCTCTCCAACCAGGCGCTGCTCACTGTAATGCGCCACCTGCGCTGGTCCAAGCGTGTCGGCCAACTGGCGCCGGTGGACTATCGCAACATGGGGCCGGAGGAATTGGGCTCGGTTTATGAAAGCCTGCTGGAACTGGTACCGGATCTCGACATTACCGCGCGCCGCTTCGGCTTCGT
>CAIXFP010000327.1 GCA_903918705.1 uncultured Pseudomonadota bacterium | reverse complement strand
TAGGAACAGCGTCGGCATCCGGGATTGGGGTTCTTTCGCGGCTCGATGGCTGGCCTATACACTCCCCTGCCGACGCTTCGCCTGCATCCTCACGGATACACGCGCACGGCTCGGGGCCAATGTGGGTCGCTAAACCTTCATTGCAATGGACTTGCACCGTCTACTCCTTGCCGGTCTTTACCGGCGCACACCTTGATTCCTCAGTTGAGCTGAATGCGGGTGCCGAAGGGTACGGACGATTTGCCCTTGACCAGCCAGACCACCGGATAATTCGGTTCCCGTTCCGGAAAGCGGCCTTCCGCATCGGTGAAATAGACCAGGAGATCGGGACTCGACGGCAGCCCCTCGACCCAATCGAACAGGGGGCGGAAATCCGTGCCGCCCCCTCCCGACACTCCCCCCCGCGGAAGCGCCACGGGTTCCCAGAGGGCATAGTGCCAGGGACCGTTGTCGTCGAGTTTGTCGTCGCAGGCATGCAGAGTGACTTCGGCGCGGACCTGGCCCTTGAGGGCATCGATCTCGCTCAGGAATTCGCGCAACTCCTCCTCCCGCACCGAGCCGCTGGTATCCAGGGCCACCACCACGCTGACGCTCTGGCTGGACAGGCGCGGCAGCAGCGCCGCCGACTCGCGCCGGGACGGCCGCTGGAAGCTGTAGTCGTCGCGGGCGGCGTTCATCATGAAACGGGCCAACAGCGCCCGCCAGGGCAATTGCGGCGCCAGCAGGTGATCGACCAGGCGCCTTAGCGACTGGGACAGGCGGCCGGCCTGGCGGGCCGCCTGGGCCGCCGCGGCGAGTCGGCTTTTCCACTGTTCTTCGAGTTGCTTGGGATCGGCCGGCGGCGGCGGCACCCGCCGTTCCTCCGGTTTCTCCCCGCCCCGGGGCTCGGCGTCGCCGGAAGCGTCGTCCCGGTCCTTGCCGGATTGGCCCTGGCCTTCGTCCTGTTCGCGGGATTCGCCCTCGCCGCCCTGAGCGTCGGAATCGTTGTCGAACAGGTGGGAGTCCTGGGTTTCCTCCGGCGGATCCTCGTGCAGCACCGGGTAGATTTCCTCCGCCGTGAGGCCGCGATAGGCCGCGTTCATGAGAGCGTTGTCCGGCCCGTGCATGCGCTCGTCGTCCAGGATCATGTTGACCGCGTAGTCGCAGGCCACGTCCCAGCGGTGTTTCTGGCGGTGGTTGCGGCGGGCGAAATGCGAGAGGGCGCAATGCATGGCCTCGTGGGCCAGGACGAATTGGGTCTGTTCCAGGGTCAGGTGGCCGATGTACTCGGGGTTGAAGTAGAAGTTCTTCGCATCCGTGGCCGTGGTCTTGCACCACTTCGGGTCCGCCGCCTTGAGCGGCAGGTGCATGACCAGGGCGCCGAGAAACGGCTTTTCCAGGATCAGCCGGGTGCGCGCCGCTGCGAGCTTGGTTTCGATCAGGTCAGTCGAGGGTCGAGAGTCGAGAGTCGAGAGTGCCTCCCCACCCGGTCTACCGCCAAAACGTTCATCTCTCGACTCTCGACTCTCCACTCTCAACTCTCCACTCTCGACTGGGGTTTGAAGTCGTACAGCATCAGTTCCGCCACGCTGTTGGCCCACTCGACGAATTCGGGCACGGCGAACAGGGGCTGGCCCACGGCGCGGTGCAGGTCGGTCACCAGCATCACCCCCATCTCGCGTTGTGGGTAGCCGCGCGCGTATTTGAGGATGTTGCCGAGCCTGGCCGGGTCGCCGCGCGACTCCCTGGCCCGCCGCACCAGGGCCGCCGCCACGCCGTACTGCAGGTCGATGCCGCGCGGCACCTCGGCCACGCGGCCTTCCAGGATGCCGTCGATGTCCGGCAGGTTTTCCATGTTGTCGATGAAGGCCTTCAACTCCACTCCCACGCCGGCGCCGACGCAGGCCTGGAGCGCGTCGCCCAGGAGATCGGGACGGTCGGCGAACTTGTACAGGGCGCGATGGGCATATTCCCAGGAGCGCGGGCTGGGAAAGGCCACCGGGTTGTGGGCCGGATCGAAGCTGAACAGGAGATCGGGACGAAAGCGCAGGAAGCCCAGGATGCGCGCGTCGATGCCCTTCTCCAGCGCCCAGCCGATCCAGTCGTCCAGGTTGGCGTCCACGTCGTAATGGGTGAAGCGGTTGGCCAGGGGCGCCGGCATGGCGTAGGTGACGCCGCGATCGCCCTGGCGGTTGCCGGCGGCGAAGATGGCCCAGCCTTCGGGTATGGTGTATTCGCCCAGGCGGCGGTCCAGGATGAGCTGGTAGGCAGCGGCGGACACCGTGGGCGGCGCCGCGTTGATCTCGTCCAGGAACAGGATGCCGGCGGGGCCATGGCGCGTGGCGTCCGGCAGCATGGCCGGCACCGACCATTCCACGTTGTCGCCGTGGCGGAACGGAATGCCGCGCAGATCGGTGGGTTCCATCTGGGACAGGCGGATGTCGATCAGCGGCACGCCGTGCTTGGCGGCGATGCCGGCGATGATCTGGGACTTGCCGACGCCGGGCGGCCCCCACAGCATCACGGGGGTGTGCTGGCCGGCGCCGCAACTGGCGAATTCGCGTTCGAGGATGGTTTCGATGTGGGAGGGACGCATGGTGAAGTGGTTTCAGTTCCAGTCGGGTTCGCCGCCGCCCGCCGCCGCTTCCAGTCGCGCCGCCACCAGGGCGGCCTGAAGCCGCGCCGTGTCCACCCGGCAGGGCAGCAGGTGCAGAACCCGCGCCAGCCATTGGCGCTGATTGCAGGCCGCGATTTCCAGGCGGGTACGGGTTGCAAGGGAGAGGCGCGACCAGCACAGCAGGATGGGCGCGAGGTAAGCATGATAATCGGCAATAACCGAGTTTTCCAGTCGGTTATTGCCGTGCTCTCGTACCAGCAATTCCGGAAATGCCGAAGCGGGCAGATGGCGACCGCGCCAGGCGGAGGGGATGCGCGGGCCGGAACCCCCGTATCCGTCTCCGGACTCGTCGCGCGCAAACCACTGGGCGGCGGGCAAAGACCCGGCGGCACGGTTGACCTGGCGGGCCAGCAGGTCGCGCTGGCGACTCAGCACTGTGGAATCGAGCGCATCGCGGCCGGCCAGGGACGGCGAGAACACGCCGGTGAAGGTCGGGGCAAAGGGCTGCCACGCCGGTGGGGGCTGCTTCACCCGCGTCGCGCCGGCCCAGTCGCTGGCCAGCAGGGCCAGAGGCAGGCCCCGCTCCTGGTCGAGCAGCCAGAGTTCGCGTTGGTCGATCAGGGGGAATGGCAAGCCCGGATGGTTCTGCAATGCCGGCAGGATGGCGGCCAGATGCTCCGCGCGGCCGGCCTTGAGTCCGACGCCTTCGACCCAGAGGCCGATGGGGCGCGGAGCGGGCGAGGCGGCCGGGTCGGGAACGATGCCGTCATCCCCGCGCAGGCGCCAGGTCACGCCGTCATGGCTGTGCGCGACCAGGCCGCTCACGGCCACCACCTGGACCACGCCGCGACAGGGGTTGAGTTGGCGCACGGCGTAGTAACGGGGAACCATGGCAAGTGATATAAGGGCGGGAGCGCGCTACGGGGTAGATCCATGGACAGCCCGGCCGCCACGAATTCAGGCTCAAGGCAACGGGAGAACGATCTGCATCCTGGCGTCGACCAGGTCACTGTCGAGATAGCCCACCGCGCCCACATGACTGGCCACCCAGTCGACCACCTCGCCTTGACGTCTGGCTTGCCGTGGCGGCGAGGTCTTGCCCGAGAATACCAGACGAGCCCAGTAGGCGTTGATTTCGGAAAGATCCTTGTCCACCAGCTTGCGGTAGAACAGGGCGCGGGCCGGCAGCGCCGCGGGCTGATCGATCGGCCAGGCCGTGACTCCGCTGGGCAGCACGCGATAGCGGCCCATGAAGATATTGACCACCTCTTCCCGGCTCAGGCGATCGACACCGCTGCGGGCATTCACCACCACCACCAATTCGCCCGCCGGCGCCGGGCTCACGGCCAGGCACAGCAAAACGCAGGTCAGGAGGCGAAGGCTAAACATGGCGCTAAAAAATGAAATCCAGGGTCATGCTGAGTACGTCGGTGTCGCCGTTCCAGCCGGGCAGTTCCCCGCGCACCGGAAAGATGGAAGCCGGCGTGCCGCGCACCCGGTCCCACTGCAACTTGAGGTCCATGTCCTCCCGAAAATCCCAGCGCACGCCCAGGGTGGTGGTGTGCTGGTCGCTGTGGCTGTCGGCCATGGCCGCGGCCACCACCATGTTCAAGGGCAAGGGTAGCGGGTTGCGACTCAGGCTTTGGGGTGTGGTCTTCCACCACGAATAACCCGCGTAAGGCGTGAATTCACCGATCCGGTAGCCCGCCAGCAGGTAGCCCGCCCATCCCGGTTGATAAAACGCGCTTTCCTGCAGGGTGCGGCTCAGCATCAGTTGCGCCTGCCAGGGGCCACGGTCGTAGACAGCGCCCAGGGAGAAAAACCGACTTGTTTTCCCGTCCACGCCCAGTTCACTGGAAAGATCCGAATAGCCCGCCTGATCGAGGGCGGTAAACAGGTCGGCTAGCGGCAGCTCCCCCTTGAAACGGAGCTGGGCATAACTTGCCCGCCACTGCCAGGAACCGCGGAGGTAATCGAGATAGGCCCCGCTCATGCGCGAGCCGCCGATATCCCAGGTGCGATCCGCCAAGGGCAGCTTTTCCCGGGAAACGCCGGTGAACAACTTGCCCTTGATCAAGCCATCGGCGAAGGGATGGGTGGTCTGTACGTCGATGCCGTCGACGTAGTAAAAGGGCAAGCCGGCGAAGTAGTCCACCGAGGGCCGCACCGCCAGGGCGGAATAGCCCACCAGTCGGGAATCCGCCAGCATGTAGAACTCGGTGCCCAGGCGGCCGGCGCGCAGGCTGAGATTCGGGGACGGATTGAACTTGGCGTAGGCCCACTCCACCTCCGGTCGATAACTGCCGTCGTAACGGTAGCGGCTGACTGCCTGGAACGCCCCCTCGAGTTGCTCGGTCACACGCGCATCGACCTGAAGCCCCAGCACGTTGTCCAGCTTGCCGGTCCAGTTTCCAGCGCTGCCGTCGGGTTGCGACAAGTCGCGCACGTAACTCGCCTGATCGGAGGAGGAGCGGGCCAGGCCCAGAGTGCCGAAGCCGCGCCACTCGACGCGGGAAGGCGATTCCGTGTCGGAGACGGGCGCCGCCGCGGCCCCCAGCACCCACCCGGCGCAGAGGGCGAGCGCCAGGAGCCGGCGCAACGGGCACGCCCCTCGTTCCGCCGTTCCCGGATTCAACAGGGGTGATCGATGGTGGGAGAGTGAGACCCGCAATGCCGTAGCCATGGTTCCGACGCCGCTGAGCGCCCAGGTTGGTCAGGATGCCGCGCATCCAGGTGGCGGGGTTAACGGCCACACCCGGAATAACTTTAGCCCTCGTGGTTAATACCTGGTGTCTCGCGCCTCGACCGTAAAGATTTTCCGCGCGCTGCCGATAAGGGGCGGCCCATGGAAAACCCGACCCGACCGCGCTGGTACCACAGCATCCTGACCCGGAGCACCCTGCTGGTGCTGCTGGCGGTGGCCGTATCCGGCATGGTGGTGCTCAAGATCACGGCCACGCTGGTTACAGAACGGGCCTATCAGGACACCCGGAATCATCTGAAGGAGTTGCTCGACACCACCGAAAGCACAGTCCAGACCACCTGTTACGTCATGGACAAGGGTTTGGCCGGCGAGGTGGCGCGCGGCCTGATGAAAAACAGCGTCATCGCCGGGGTCAGCATCCGCAGTGGCAACGAACTGCTGGTCCGCTTGTCGCGGCCGCTGAGTCCGGATGAAGCCAGGGAGGAGGCACGCCTGGTCCCTCTGCGGCGCGTGGTATTTTCGCCGTTCGCCGGCCACGAGGCGATCGGCGAGATCGTGCTCACGCCCAATCCGGAAGAAATTCGCCGGCAGGTGGAAGCCAGCGTCGGCTTTGTCCGCTATCTGCTCGCCGTGCAACTGGTGCTCATCGCCCTGGGCGTGGTGTCCAGCGTCCTGCTGCTGGTGATCCGCCCGATCAAGGCGCTGTCCGACCGGCTGCACACCATGAACGCGTCCCAGGGTGAACTGCTGCGCCCGCCACGCGGCCACGAAGGCGGCGAAATTGGCCGCCTGGTCAACGACATCAATGATCTGGCTTACGAACTGGTGTCGTCCCTGCGCATGGAGCAATTTACCCGCAAGCGCATCGAATCCGGGGAGAAGGCCCTGCAGGAAAGCGAGATGCGCTACCGGGCTCTGTTCGAGGGCGCCACGGATGCCATTTTCCTGGTGCGCGGCAATCACTTCATCGACTGCAATGCCAGTTCTCTCGCCATGTTCCGTTGCACTCGGGAGGAGGTGATCGGCCATGAACCGGACGAACTCTCGCCGCCGACGCAACCGGACGGGCGACCATCCAGGGAAACGGCGCGGCACAAATTCATCGCCGCCTATGCCGGCGAGACCCAATTTTTCGAATGGGAGTACCTGCGCCGTGACGGCACGCTCTTCCCGGCCGAGGCCAGCCTGAAAATCATCGAAGCGGGCGAAGAGGCGTTCATCCTCGCCATCGTTCGCGACATCACCGAGCGCAAGCACGTGGAGCGGGCTCTGGAGGAAGCCCGCCTGGCCACGGAAAAGGCCGCCCAGGCGAAGAGCGAATTCCTGGCCAACATGAGCCATGAG
>CAIXFP010000326.1 GCA_903918705.1 uncultured Pseudomonadota bacterium | reverse complement strand
TAGTTGTTGTTGACCGCGGCGTCGATGAAGCTGTGGGCGGCCAGGAACTCCAGGTTGATGATGCCGACGTACCACAGGCTGCTGTTGAAGCAGGAGGAGTACATGTCGCGCTTGTCCACCACCACCACGTCGAAATTGGGGTGGTTTTTCTTGGCGTGGGCGGCAATGGTCATGCCGGAGGTGCCGGCACCGACGACCACCAGACGGGGGCCCTTGGCCTTCGGCAGGTTGATGTAGTCGGTGGTGGACATGATTGCGGCCGACTTGCCGCCGGAATCGGCCACGGCCGACCCGGTCACGCCGGTGGCGCAACCAGCGGTGCCGGCGGCCAGCACGGCGCCGCCCATTTTCAGGAAATTACGTCTGCTGTTAATGATCTCGTCCATCTTCTATCTCCTCGCGTTCAGCGCATGAATACCAATGACCATGACCTTCGGTGCCGACACGACCAAATTCGGTAGCGAATTCAGCCCTTGCTTGTGGCGTCCCCGCGGCATGGGTATGGGGTGAATACCTTTCCACTTCCGTGCTCTGGAAGGGGAACCGAATCCTCACAGGCATAGAGTCAAGGCGGCGTCAGAATAATGTCAAGTAAAGGTCAAGGCAACAAAGAATTTCATGGAATCACCCGGCTGGCGGGGCTTTCGCGGCCTTTCACCGGTTTTCGGTGGTTCCAGCCGTTCGCGGCACCTTCGGAGGGTGCGGGCGCTCCCGTCAGGTGAATTGCCGAGACAAAAACCGCGCCAGCCTCCGCCCTTTTCAAGCGAAGCGCAACACCGCGCGGGTGCCTTTCCCTTCCTCGCTGTCCAGCACGATTTCCCAGCCGTAGCGGTCACAGATTTTCTTGGCCAGGGCCAGGCCGATGCCGGCACCCAGGCTGTGCTGGCCTTTGTAATGGCGCTGAAAGACACGGTTCAGATTTTCCCGGGGGATACCCAGGCCGGTGTCGCTGACGGACAGCCGGGCCGCATCCAGGCTGACGCGCACCGTGCCGCGCTCGGTGTAGGTGAAGCTGTTGCGCACCAGGTTGGCAATGACGATGGCCAGCAGGTTACGGTCGGCCACCAGGGCCGGGTGGTGGTGGATGTCCAGTTCCAACGCCACCGCCTTGTCACGCAGCAGGTAGCGGTGCTTGTCCAGGGTTTCCTCGAGCAGGGCGGCCAGATCCACCGCGTCGCGGCGGGTTTCGTCATGCTCCCGGGCCATCGCCAGGATGGCGGTGGAGAGGTCGGCCATGTCGGCCGCCGCGCGTTCGATGCGCTCCAGGCGCCGCCGATCCGCCGGCGGCCGCGACTCATCCGCCAGCAGCACCTCGGCGGCGCCGCGGATCACCGCCAGGGGGGTGCGCAATTCATGGGAGACATCGGCGGTGAAGGCGCGCTCGCGCTCGATGAAGGCGGCCAGCCGATCCAGCCTTTGCTCGAAGGCCTGGGCCAGTTCGCCCACCTCGTCGGACGGAAAGTCGGCGGCGAGATCCACGTGGGCGGTATCCGGCCCGATGCCGCGTACCCGCCGCGCCAGTTCCTTGACCGGTTCGATCACCCGCTCCGCCAGGGAGAAGGCGAGAGCGCCGGAAATCAGCACCATGGCCGCGACGAAGCCGGCCAGGTAGGCGCCGAGGCGCATTTGCCGCTGTCGGAAAAGGGCTTCGTTGTAGAGCAGGTAATAGCGGTTTCCGCTTTGGTCGACGATGTCCATGCGGTAGGGGATGCCATCGAGGTGAATGTGCCGCCGGCCGGGCCCCAGCGCCGCCAGGGCGTCAGGCACAGTGGGGTCGTCCGGGCCGGCCGGGGCGACATAGCCCAGCAGGGTGACGGTGTCCGGCGGCGGGGATTGCGGGTCGTGGGTGCGCCGGGTGCGGTAATCCTGCATCTCGGCGTTCAACGTCTCGTCGATCAGACGCTCGCCGGCATCCTGGGCGCCGAAGTAGATGCCGACGGCGAGGAGCAGCGAGATGCCGCCGCCCACCGCCGCGAAAGCCGTGGCGACGCGGCGACGCAGGCTGCGCGGATAACGCATGCCGCGGCGGCGGCCTAGTCGGCCGCCAGCCGGTAGCCGATACCGCGCAGGGTATGGATCAGGGCGACTTCCCCAAACCCCTCCAGCGTGTTGCGCAGGACATGCATGTGGGCGCGCAGGACATCCGAATCCGGCAGCTGGTCGCCCCAGATGCTGCGTTCCAGTTCTTCCCGCTTGACCACTCGGGGTGCTGCGCGCATCAGGGTTTCCAGCAACTTGAGCGGGATGGGCGGCAGACAGAGCACGCGCCCGGCGCGACGCGCCTGCATCAGGCCGGGGTCGAATTCCAGGTCGGCGACCCGCAGCACGGCGGCGGACGACGCACCCCGCGCCCGCCGCGACAAGGCCTTGAGGCGGGCCTCCAGTTCGCGCAGGGCGAAGGGCTTGACCACGTAATCGTCGGCGCCGCACTCCAGCCCGGCGACACGGTCATCGAGGGCGTCTCGGGCCGTGAGCATGAGCACCGGCGTGTCGCGCAGCGCCTGGTCACGCAGGCGATGGCACAGGCTGATGCCGTCCATGCCCGGCAACATCACGTCGAGCACGATGGCGTCGTAATCGTGGGTGACGGCCAGATGCAGCCCGGTGATGCCATCGCCGGCGGTATCGGTGGAATGCCCCTTGGCTTCCAGGAAATCGCAGACGTTGGCGGCCAGGTCGGGGTTGTCTTCAATGACGAGTACGTGCATGGGGCAAATTCGTTCGACGGAGAATGGCCCGTAAGCATAGTTGTATTTCAGACTTGCCGCAGGACTCGGTCATTTCCGGCATTGCCATGGCTTTCGCGGTAATCTCCCGCGCTCTCCTTCCACCCACCACGCTGCCGCGCCCGTCCGCTCCAGCCCAGAGGACGCGCCGCCGTGAACAGCCCCGCCACAGATTTCCCGTTCATCCATTGGCATGAGGCCGATGTCGCCCACAGCGCCCGTTGGCGCTCCGAGAGCGGGCATCCCGCTCCACGTCGCGTGGTGGTCGCCGACGATACCCTCAGCGCCGACGCCGCCTACCGCCTCGCCTGCGAGGGCACCGCGTTGCTCTGGCGCGGCGATTTCCACAACGCCAAACAATTGCTCGCGGCGCTGCTGCGGCGCGGCGAGCGCCCACCGCGACGAAAGGCGCCCGCCGCGCCCGCCGCCACCCCCGCCGAAGCCTTTCATCGCCATCGCCTGGCACAGTCACAGCGCTCGCGCACCCTGGCGATGCTGCTGCTGCCCCTGGACGCCGACTACAACGTCCCCTTGCGGCGGGCGCCGGACCTGCGGGAAGCCTGCGCGGAAGCCTATGGGCCGGGTACGGAAGCCTCCGTGGTGGCGCTGCGCGAAGTCCTGGGCCTGATCGGCGCCCACGAGTGGCGTCGCAAGGGCATCTCCATTCCCGCCCTGGGCGAGCGCATTCACCCCCACTACGGCGTGTTCGCGCCGATCCGCGGCGAGTACGTCACCCTGGTGGCGGAAACACCCCTGACGCCGCCTCCGGCCGGGGATGAGTTTCTCGGCGCCGCGCCACTCACGGCCGCGCCGCCCCTGCCGCGAAGGGCCTTCGACATCGGCACCGGCACCGGCGTGCTGGCCGCGCTGTTGGCGCGGCGCGGCGTCGCCCAGGTGGTCGCCACGGATCTGGACTCGCGCGCCCTGGCCTGCGCCCGCGCCAACATCGCCCGACTCGGCCTGGACGCCCAGGTGGATGTCGTGGCCGCCGACCTGTTCCCGGAAGGTCGCGCCGAGTTGGTGGTCTGCAATCCGCCGTGGCTGCCGGCCCGGCCGACTTCGCCCCTGGAAGGCGCGGTTTACGATCCGGATAGCCGCATGCTTCTGGGCTTCATCGCCGGCCTGGCGGACCACCTGAGCGTCGGGGGCGAAGGTTGGCTGTTGCTTTCCGACCTGGCCGAACACCTGGGATTGCGCACCCGCGCCGAACTGCTTGCCGCTTTCGCCGCCGCGGGTTTGCGAGTCCTGGGCCGCAACGAGATCCGCCCCCACCACCCTCGCGCCAGCGCTGCCGATGACCCGCTCCACGCGGCGCGCGCGGCGGAAGTGACTTCGCTGTGGCGCCTGGGCGTGGGGTAACCGTGTTCTCCCGGCATAGAATTCCACCTTCCTTTTTTTAGGTGCCCCACCATGGAATACCGCCGACTCGGCAGCAGCGACCTCACCGTCTCCGCCATCTGCCTGGGGACCATGACCTTCGGCCAGCAGAACAGCGAGGCCGAAGCCCATGCCCAGCTCGACACCGCCTTTGAACGCGGCATCAACTTCATCGATACGGCGGAGATGTACCCGGTGCCGCCCCGGGCCGAGACCTACACCCGCACCGAAAGCATCGTCGGCAACTGGCTGCGGCGGCGGCCGCGCGACCAGGTGGTGCTGGCCACCAAGGTGGCGGGGCCGCGCCGGCCCCTGCACTGGGTGCGAGGCGGGCCGAAATCCCTGGACCGGGACAACATCCGCACCGCCATCGACGGCTCGCTCTCCCGCCTGGGCACCGATTACATCGACCTCTACCAACTGCACTGGCCAGAACGCAACGTGCCCATGTTCGGCCAATACCAGTTCAACCCCGCCGAGGAAACCGACGCAGTGCCGATCCGCGCGCAACTGGAAGCCCTGGCGGAACTGGTGAAAGAGGGCAAGGTGCGCCACGTCGGCGTCTCCAACGAACATCCCTGGGGCGTCATGGAATTCCTGCGCCTGGCGCGGGAGGCGGGGCTGCCGCGCATCGTCTCGATCCAGAACCCCTACAGTCTGATCAACCGGACCTTCGAATTCGGCCTGGCCGAGATCGCCTACCGGGAACAGGTGGGACTGCTCGCCTATTCCCCCCTGGCCTTCGGCCTGCTTTCCGGGAAATACCTGGCCGACCCGGCGGCGCCGGGGCGCGTCACCCTGTTCCAGGGTTTCGCCCAGCGCTACGAGAAGCCCAACGTACAGCCGGCGGTGGCCGCCTATGCCGCCCTGGCGGCCAAGCTGGGCATGGCGCCGGCGACCCTGGCTCTGTCCTTCGTCTACCGCCGCTGGTTCGTCACCAGCACACTCATCGGCGCCACGTCAGCGGCGCAACTGGCGGAGAACCTGGAGGCCTGGGCGCGGCCCCTGTCGGACGACGCCATGAAGGAGATCGAGGGGCTGCACCTGCGCTACATGAACCCGGCGCCGTAGATGTGCCGGGCACGAGACGCTTCGATGCGCTACGCGACACGCAGCGCATCCCGCGCATCTACGGTTGCAACGTGGCTTCCTCGATCATCACCTGGTAGGCATAGCCGGAGCCGAAATCCATTTCGGTGCGCACGATCCCCTGCACCGTGACCACATCATCGACCATGGCCTGATCGCCACTGGTCACCAGAATGTCGTTGTTGCCCTCCGCGTCCGAGCCGGAACCGTCGCGCACATGGATCCAGTTCTTCTTCATGATGTTCGGGTTGTATTTCACGATGCGGCCGCGCACCCGTACCTGCTTGTCCTTCAACTCCTTCCCCTTGGCGATGATTTCCGCCACGGTGTAGGCGTTGGCGCCGCTGGCCTTGGCGACGTGGATCGAAGCGCTCGCATCGACCTTGGCCGGAGCCGGAGCGGCGGTTTCGGGCGCGCCCTCCGGGAGGTCGCCCGCGACGCCCGCCAGAGTGCCGAACAGGAGTTTCGGGAAGGTCTGCTTCAGCGATTTGCTCACGAAGTTTTCCGAGGGCATGACGTTGCCGATGCTGACGAACATGCCGACCTTTACCGGCGCCCGGGCGACCGCGGCCCAGACCTCGCCGTCCCGGGTCTTGAGACGCAGGTAGGTGAAGCCCATGGATTCCTTGACCTCCAGCACTTCGCCGAGGACGGGAGCGGGGGACGTCGCGGCGGCGGGCGCCACGGGTGCCGGAGTCGCGGCGGCGGGCGGGGCATCGGCCAGGGCCTGGGTTGCGGATACGAGCAGGCACAAGGCCAATAGGGACTTCATTTTCTGGTCACTCCTTCGGATGAGGGGCGAAGGGTATCAGCAATTCGGAGGCTCCCGCAGCCAGGGCAGCCCTCACATGCCGAACCCCGCGCGGCCACGCTCAAGCGCGATCGACAACCCGGCGGCGCAGGCCATGCGGGATAATCGGACCCGGTCTTTTTGTTTTCTGGAGCAACGCATGCTACGCAGAAATCCTTCCGGACACCTGCCGGTGGTTCATGAAACCGCCTTCGTCGACCCGACCGCCATTCTCTGCGGCAAGGTGATTGTCAATGAAAACGTCTTCATCGGCCCCTACGCCGTGATCCGCGCCGACGAGGTGGACGAACATGGCGACATGGAGCCCATCGTCATCGGCGCCGACTCCAACATCCAGGACGGCGTGGTCATCCACTGCAAGGCCGGCGGCGGTGTCCGGATCGGCCGCGGCACTTCCATCGCCCACCGCTCCATCGTGCACGGCCCTTGCAGCGTGGGCGACAACGTGTTCATCGGCTTCAACTCGGTGCTGTTCAACTGCACCGTGGGCGACGGTTCCGTGGTACGCCACAACTCCGTGGTGGAGGGCTGCCACGTGCCCCCCGGCTTCTACATTCCCTCCACCAGCAACATCCATTCCGACACCGAACTGGCCAGTATCGAACCGGTCAACCCGGATCAGGCCGGTTTCTCGGAAAGCGTGGCCCAGGCCAACCGGGAACTGGTGAGGGGTTACAAGCGGATAAGGAACGAATTCTGAACGTGTAGCGCGGGCTGGCGTGGGCCGCGCACTCAAGGCCGCGGATTGAGCCGCGCTTTGCCATGCCTACGCGAAGAACCCCTTCGACAGCAGTTCCATGGTCAGCAGCCGGTAGTCGTGGGCGCCGGGGCTGTCGGCGGCATAGGCGAAGATGTCCATGCCGTGGGCCGGGCTTTCCGACAACGCCGGGTCGTCGGCTATCCTGGTCTCGCACAGGGCCTCGCCGTAGCGAGCCTTCAGGGTCGCCAGGGATTCGCGGCAGAGGGCCTTGGTTTCGTCGAAGCGGGTCATCACCACGCGCCGTTCGATTTTTTTCTTGAGGGCGTTTTCCAGGACGCCGATGGCCAGATCGAGGCGGGAGAGACCCTGGATGGCGAGGAAATCGGCGGTGACCGGAATCAGCACCCGGTCGGCGGCGCACAGGGCATTGAGGGAGAGCACGCCCAGGGAGGGGGCGCAGTCGATCAGGATGGGAGCATCGTCCCTGCTGGTCGCCTCATTCAGGCCCTTCCTCAGGGCGCCGGCCACACCCGGCGTGGAGCCCAGCAGGGTGTCGATCTTGGACAGGTCGGCATGGCCCGGCACCAGGCGCAGGCCACTGGCGAGGCGGCGGGTGAGACGGTCGAGGGGCGTCTGGTCGCGGAAGAAGGCGGCCGCGCTGGCGTTGCCGGGCAAATATTTGACGCCCAAAGCCAGACTGACATGGGCCTGCGGGTCAAGGTCGATGACCAGGGGTTTGCGTCCCAGCAAGGCTAGCGAAGCGGCGACGTTGAGTGCGGTGGTGGTCTTGCCGACCCCACCCTTCTGGTTGAATACCGCGATCACCGCCATGTACTGATCCTTTTATTCAACGGTTACGGACTTCGCGAGGTTGCGCGGCTGGTCCACGTCGGTGCCCTTGATTACGGCCACGTGGTAGGCCAGAAGCTGCAACGGGATGCTGTAGACGATGGGCGCGGTGCTGGGATGGATGTCGGCCAGGGTGAGGTTCTGGTAGCGGTCCAGTTCGATCTTCACCGTGTGGTCGGAGAACAGAAACAGCTCGCCGCCGCGCGCCCGTACTTCCTGCAGGTTGGACAGCACCTTGTCGAGCAGGGGGTCGTCGGGCAGGGCGCAGATCACCGGCATGTCGGCATCCACCAGGGCCAGGGGGCCATGTTTCAGTTCGCCGGCGGGATAGGCCTCGGCGTGGATGTAGGAGATTTCCTTGAGCTTGAGCGCGCCTTCCAGGGCCACCGGGTAGAACGGGCCGCGGCCGAGGAAGAGGGCATCCTTCTTGTCCGCGAAGGCGGCGGCCATGACCTTGATTTCATCCGACAGGGCCAGCACGACTTCCACCTGGCGCGGCAGGGCTTGCAGCTCGTCCACCAGTTCGGCTTCCCGTTCCGCGCTCATGCCATGGCGCCGCGCCAGGGCCAGGGTGACCAGGCGCAGGGCGGCAAGCTGGGTGGTGAAGGCCTTGGTGGAGGCCACGCCGATCTCCGGGCCGGCGCGGGTCATCAGCGCCACGTCGGATTCCCGGGTGAGGGAAGATTCCGGCACGTTGCAGATGGTCATGCTGCCGACATAGCCGGCGGTCTTGGCGAAGCGCAAAGCAGCAAGGGTGTCGGCGGTCTCGCCCGACTGCGAGATGGAGAGAAACAGGGTGCCATCGGGCACCACCACCTTGCGATAGCGGTATTCGCTGGCGACTTCCACGTGACAGGGTACGCCGGCCTCTTCCAGCCAGTATTTGGCCACCATGCCCGCATGGTAGCTGGTGCCGCAGGCGATGATGTGTACGCCGCGCGCCAGGTCGAACAGCCTCTGCGCCTTG
>CAIXFP010000325.1 GCA_903918705.1 uncultured Pseudomonadota bacterium | reverse complement strand
CGCGGCGGCGCTGGCCCGCGCCGGGAAGGGCATCCAGTTGAACCGCCTGCGCTGGTTCAACCGGGATCATGCGGGGGATACCGTGCTGAACATCGAAGGCGACCTGCCCGGTTTCGTGGGCGACTATCGAGCCGCCCACGCCGGCATCGCGGCCTATGCGCAAGCCCTGGGCGGCAGGCTCCCCGGCTACCGGGTGGCGGTCAGCGCCTGGCCGTTGAATCCCGCGTCCGACGTGGAACTGGAAGGCAGCATCGGCGGTGGCCGCGGTGGCGCGCCGTTCCAGATCCAGGTGACGGTGCAGCCATGAACCGACTCCCCGCCGCCCTGCGCCTGCCTGTCCTCCTGTTCACCGCCGCCCTGGTGGTGGGCAGCGCTGTGTTCTACCTGGCCCTTGACGCGCGCATGGCCGGCAAAACCCGGCAGATCGCGGCCCAGGCGGCGGCCAGCCAGGCTGCGCGGGATCTGCGCGGCGCGCCGAAGCGGCTGGAACAGGAGCGCGGCCAGGCGGCCATTTATTCCCGATTGCGCGGTTCCGGGTTTCTCGGAGAAGAGGACCGCCTCGACTGGCTGGGCAGCCTCGCCCGGCTACGCGGCGAGCTGAATCTGCAACAGCTCACCTGGCACCTGGCGCCGCGCGCGCCCTCCGGCATCAGTCCGGGCCTCTCCAGCAGCGCCATGACCCTGGACATCGCCCCCGTCGACGCCCACCGCCTGGAACTGTTTCTCGGCCGCCTGCACGGCTTGGCCCACGGTTACTTCAGCGTGCGCGAATGCACCCTGCGACCGGAGGCCGGCGGCCAGGCGGCGACCTGCATCCTGGACTGGTGGACCTGGAATGGCTCATAAACAGCGCGGTTTCACCCTGGTCGAACTGGCCATCGTCCTGTTCGTCGTCACGCTGCTCCTGGGCGGCATGCTCACCCCCTTGAGCCAGCAAATCGCCGAGCGCCAGAACGGCGAAACCCGCCACGTCCTGGACAACGCCCGCATTGCCCTGGTGGGCTACGCCCTGAGCCATCGCGACGGCCAGGGCCGCCCCTACCTGCCCTGCCCGGAGCGCCGGGCCGGTGGCGACGGCGAGGAGGATCGCCTGCCCGACGGACGCTGCGCGGCGGCCGTCGGCGGCCTGCCCTGGCGCGCCCTGGGGGTGTCCGAAAGCGATGCCTGGGGCAACCACCTGGATTATGCAGTCGCCCCCGATTTCGCCGATGCCGGCCACGGCATCGGCCACAGCCCGCCGCCCGCCGGCCGGATCGACGTCTGCCGGAACGCCGCCTGCGCCCAGCCCCTGATCGCCGCCGCCGTGGTGCTCTCCCACGGTCGCAACGGCTTGGGCGCCTACAACGGCGTCGGCGGTCGCAACATCGCCCCCGTTTCGGAGGACGAACGCGCCAACGCCGACGCCAAGCCACGCTTCGTGCTGCGCCCGCCCAGCGCTGCCGACCGGGCGGGGGGTGAATTCGACGACCTGGCCACCTGGATTTCCCCTTCCTGGCTGCTCGGCAGGCTTTGCGACCCGGCGTCGAGCTGCGCGGGGCCGTGAACTTACCGGCTCACCGGCGCCCGGCCAGTTGCGCGCTGAGCAGCGCCACCAGTTCCGGCACGTCGAAGGGCTTCGTGAAATAGGCCTGGAAGCCGGCGGCCAGTCCCAGGCTGACGTCGCCGTCCGCCGCCAGGGCGCTCACGGCGACGACGGGAAGCGCGGTGTGGCGCGGATCCTCCCGGATCGCCCGCAAGGCTTCCAGGCCGCTCATGCCGGGCAGGTCGATGTCCATCAATACCAGGTCCGGCGGGTCGTCGCGGATCAGCGCCAGGCCCGCCTCGGCGGTCTCCACGGCGCGCAATTCGACGCCCGGCAGCTGCTGGAACACATGGCGCATGACGGCCACGTTGACCGGGTTGTCCTCGACGTAGAGCACCCGGCCCCGGGCGCCGGCATCGCCCACGGGCTCCGGCGCCGGCGTCGCGGCGCGCGCCGGCTCCGGCACGCACCGGACGGCCGGAAGATCCAGCCAGAAGCGGCTGCCGATGCCTTCCTCGCTGACGCAGCCGATCTGCCCGGCCATTGCCTCGGCCAGCATCTTGCTGAGAACCAGGCCGATGCCGGTGCCCTCGATGCCGCTGCGCTCGGCGCCCAGCCGCTGGAAAGGCTGGAACAACTGGGCGTGGCGTGCCCGGGAGAGGCCCGGCCCGGTGTCGACCACGCTGATCCGGACGAACTCGCCCCGGGGTTGGCAGTACACCTGCACCAGGCCGCCTTCATGGTTGTACTTGACGGCATTCGACAGCAGGTTGAGCAGGATCTGGCGCAGCCGCGCCCCATCGGCCCGGACCCCCATGCCGGCGGGGCAGGTGGGGCGGATGACGATGGAGCGGGTGGCGGCGGCCGGCTGGGTCATGGCCACCGCTTCCCGGATCGTCGGCTCCAGTTCCATCACGGTGATGGCGAGGTCCAGCCGGCCCGATTCGATGCGCGCCAGGTCCAGCACTTCGTTGATCAGGCGCAGCAGATGGCGGCCGCTGCCGAGGATGTGGCCCACCGATTCCTTCTGCGCCGGGTCGAGGCTCGCCGGTACGCCCATTTCCAGCATCTGGGCGAAGCCGATGATGGCGTTGAGGGGAGTGCGCAGTTCGTGGCTCATGCTGGCCAGGAAGGCGGATTTCGCCCGGCTGGCTTCCTCGGCCGCTTCCTTGGCCCGCAGGATCTCGGCCTCGGCCCGCTTCTTCAGGGTCAGGTCGCGGAACATTATGACCGCGAATTCCGCCACCACCGACGCCATGGCCTCGATGGGCCGCGGCGTGCCGTCCTTGCAGACCACGCCCGCTTCCATGGAAACCACGCCGCCGGTTTCCATGGATAGCGCCAGGAGCCGGTACCACTCGGCCCGCGTCCGCTCCCGGTAGGCGGCGTCGGGGAACGCCGTGGCCCACCAGGTTTCCGCATCCGGCATCTCCGCCAGGGTATAGCCCAGGGTTTCCGTGAAGCAGCGGTTGACCACCAGAAAGCGCTGGTCCGCGCCCTTGACGATGATGGGCAGGGGCGAGGATTCGAGCAGCAGGCGGAAGCGGGATTCACTGGTGCGCAGCGACTCTTCCGCCCGCTTGCGTTCGGTGATGTCGACATCCATGCGCACGAACACCGGGTCCGTGTCGCCGGGTATGGAGAACAGCGTGGAGGACACGATCCGCTCGCCGCCATCCCGGTGGCGGACGGCGTAATCGCTGGGGACACGGCCTTCGCCGCCGTCGCCGACGCGGGCCAGTTCGTCGCGAAAAGCCGCCGCCGCGGCCTCGTCCAGGAACAGCCGGTCCAGGGTCGAGCCCAGCGCCTGGGTCGCCGTCCAGCCGTAGATCAGTTCGGAAGCATGGTTCCAGTAGAGCACCCGGCCGTCGCGGTCGTACCACTGCACGGCGACGTCGGGGGTGTTTTCCAGGGTGGCGGAGAGGCGCTGTTCGGCCAGCGTGAGGGGGGTGATGTCGCGCATGAAGCCATGCCAGAGCGTGTCGCCATTGGCCAGGCGCTCCGGGGTGGAAATGCGTTCCACCCAGATCACGCCCTTTTGTGGATGCAGGATGCGGAACGACTCGCTGGTGGGCGTGAGATCGCGCGCCGACGCCACGCCGGTTTCCCGCACCCGGGCGATATCTTCCGGGTGGATCATGGCGATGAACGGATCGGCGCTCGCCCTGAGGCTGTTCGGATCGATGCCGAGCAGATGGGTCAGGCCCTCGCTGGCATAGGGCACACGAGTCCGACCATCGGGCCGCCGCAGGAACTGGTAGATGACT
>CAIXFP010000324.1 GCA_903918705.1 uncultured Pseudomonadota bacterium | reverse complement strand
CGCCGCGAGGTGTTCGAGGAGACCGCCCACCATTTCGAGCCGGAAGCCCTGGTCGGCATATACCGCTGGCGCCATCCGACCAAGCGGCAGCGCACCTATTTGCGTTTCGCCTTCACCGGCCGCATCACCGGCTTCGACGCCGACACCCCCCTCGACGCCGGCATCCTGCGCGCGGTGTGGATGTCGGCCGCCGAAATCGCGGTCCTGCAGCACCGCCACCGCAGCCCGCTGATCCTCGATTGCATCCGCGATTACCAGGCCGGGCGCCGCTTCCCCCTGGACCTGCTGGCCGATTACCCGGACACGCCGTGAGGGTGCGTCGTTGAGCCGCATCGTGGTCGGCCTCTCCGGCGGCGTCGATTCCGCCGTCACCGCCTGGCTGCTGAAACAGCAGGGCCACGAGGTGGTGGGCGTGTTCATGAAGAACTGGGAAGCTGACGACCTGGAGGACGATTGCCCCATCGCCCAGGATTTCCGCGACGTGCTGGCCATCGGCGAAGTCCTGGGCATCGAGGTGCGGGCCGTCAACTTCAGCCGCGAATACCAGGAGCGGGTGTTCGCCTACTTCCTCGCCGAGTACCGGGCCGGACGCACCCCCAACCCGGACGTGCTGTGCAACGCCGAGATCAAGTTCAAGGCCTTCCTCGACCACGCCCTGAGCCTGGGCGCCGACCATCTCGCCACCGGCCACTATGCCCGCCTGAAGGGCGCGACGCCGCAGCGGCGCCTGTTGAAGGCGGTGGACGGCAACAAGGACCAGAGCTATTTTCTCTGCCGCCTCAACCAGGCCCAGATCGCCCGCGCCCTGTTTCCCCTGGGCGACCTGCCCAAGCCGCAAGTGCGGGAACTGGCGCGCCAGGCCCATATCCCGGTGGCGGAGAAGAAGGACAGCACCGGCATCTGCTTCATCGGCGAGCGGCCGTTCCGGGAATTCCTGCAGCGCTACCTGCCCACCCAACCGGGCAACATGGTGACCCCGGAGGGCCGCGTGATGGGTCGGCACCAGGGCTTGATGTACCACACCCTGGGCCAGCGCAAGGGGCTGGGCATCGGCGGGGTGAAGGATGCCGAGGAGGGCGAGCCCTGGTTTGCCGCCGGCAAGAATCTGGAGCGCAACGAACTGATCGTGGTACAGGGCCATGACCACCCGCTGCTGCTGTCCACCCTCCTCACGGCCGACCAGACCTCCTGGATCGGCCCGCCGCCGCGGGCGGGAGCGCGCTATGGCGCCAAGACCCGCTATAGGCAGCAGGACGCCGCCTGCGTGGTGGAAATCATCACGGACCACGAACTGGTGCTGCGCTTCGAGCAGCCGCAATGGGCGGTGACCCCCGGCCAGTCGGTGGTGCTGTATGAGGGTGAGGCCTGTCTGGGCGGCGCGGTGATCACCGGTTCGCAAGGCAGGTTGTAACTGCCGGCACGGCTGCCAGGCTTCTTCATCTCTGCCGATTTGTCTGCATTCTGGGTTATCTTCCGGCTACGGCCCTGAACGGAACCCTCTTGTGCTGACGCTGCCCAACCTGCTCACCGCCTCGCGCCTCGTCCTCGCCCCCTTCGTGGCCTGGCGGCTGGCGCTGCATGACGTGGATGGGGCGTTCTGGCTGTTCGTGGTGGCGGCCGTCACCGATCTGCTGGACGGCTGGGCTGCCCGATTGTTGAACCAGAAAAGCGACTTCGGCGCCCTCCTCGACGCCATCGCCGACAAAGTGATGCTGGTCACCACCCTGTCCTTCCTCGCCCTGACCGGGTTGCTGCCCTTGTGGCTGCTCTGGCTGGTATTACTGCGCGACGGCGTCGTTCTGGGTGGAGCCCTGGCCTACCAGCGCCTTACCGGCGGCCTCAAGATCACGCCCCTATTTTCCGGAAAACTCACCATCGCCCTGGAGTTCATGCTGGTGTCCTGGGTGCTGGCGGACGCCGGCCTCAAGCTGGGCTGGGACTGGGGGGTGCAACCGCTGCTCAGACTGACCGTCGCCCTGGGCGTTTATTCCGGCCTGCGCTACGTGTGGATCTGGAGCAGCAAGACCGCGGCTTTCCTGCGTGCTCGCCGGCATCTCCCGGCGGCGAAACCGACGCCGTGATTACCCTGAAGGCCCGCCAGGTCAGGACGACGTCATCTATTCCCGCGCAGGTCGCGCCTGGTTCAGGGCATGGGATAGCGCATTGATTTTGGGGCGGGGTGTGGATGCCGGATTTGTTGGTTGGACTTGATGTGGCTACGGAAATGGCCAGATGTTG
>CAIXFP010000323.1 GCA_903918705.1 uncultured Pseudomonadota bacterium | reverse complement strand
CACACAAAACAAAGAAACCATTAACATAATAAACACCAAGCTGTATAGTTGCAGCGGAACCAATACCAGTTGCATTAGAAGCAAGACGCCGAATGTATGTACGGTGGTGAGCGGGAGCATGGTCATCGGCTTTGCGGTGGGCACCTGCACTCTTGCTGCCGATCAGGCCGGCAATGCCAGCTATATTGCGGCCGCCCAGGTTACGCAGAACCTCACCGTAAGCAAGGGCAGCCAGTTCATCGTATATGTCGGTTTCTCGCCATCAACTCTCACCGCGGGGGCCACCGCTACAGCAAGCGCCGTTGCCACCTCCGGCCTTCCGGTGAGCTTCACCAGCCAGACCCCGAGTGTCTGTACCGTCAGCGGCAGCACGGTCACCGGCATCGCAGGTGGCACTTGCATCATCGCCGCCGACCAGGCCGGCGATACCAACTATTCCCCGGCGGTCCAGGTGACGCAGAGCTTCACCGTCGGCAAGAGGAGCCAGGCCATCACTGCCGCTGGGGTCACGATGGCAGCGGTGGGTAGCTACCACACCGTAGCGCTCAAATCCGACGGCACAGTGGTGGCGTGGGGAGCCAACGACTACGGCCAACTGGGGGATGACACCACGACGAATCGAACCAGCCCGGTGACGGTGCCGGGGCTGATCGGGGTGGTAGCGGTGGCGGCGGGAAGTTACCACACCGTGGCGCTCAAGTCGGACGGTACGGTGGTGGTGTGGGGTTATAACGTCAGTGGCCAACTGGGGGATGGCACCACGACGAATCGTCCTGGCCCGGTCGTGGTGCCGGGGTTGACCGGGGTGGTGGCAGTGGCGGCGGGGGATTACCACACCGTGGCGCTCAAATCCGACGGCACGGTGGTGGCATGGGGCACTAACTATGACGGCGAGCTGGGGGATGGCACTGCGACGAATCACTATAGCCCTGTGGCAGTGCCGGGGTTGGCCGGGGTGGTCGCGTTGGCGGCGGGTGGTTACCACACGCTGGCGCTCAAATCCGATGGCACGGTAGTGGCGTGGGGAGCCAACTGGAACGGCCAATTGGGCGATGGCACCACGACGACTCGTTTGAGCCCGGTGGCGGTGCCGGGGCTCAGCAGGGTGGTGGGGGTGGCGGCAAGTGACTATCACACGGTGGCGCTCAACTCCGACGGCACGGTGGTGGCGTGGGGAGCTAACTGGGCTGGCGAACTGGGCGATGGCACCACGACGACTCGTTTGAGCCCGGTGGCGGTGCCGGGGCTGACCGGGGTAGTGGCGGTGGCGGCAGGGGATTACCACACCATGGCACTCAAATCAGACAACACGGTGGTGGCGTGGGGAGCTAACTACTCCGGCCAACTGGGAGATGGCACCACGACGGATCGACATAGCCCAGTGGCGGTGCCGGGTTTGACCGGGGTGGTGGCGGTGGTGACCGCGGCGGGTGCTGACCACACCGTGGCACTCAAGTCCGATGGCACGTTGCTGGCGTGGGGATATAACGGTACCGGCCAACTGGGGGATGGCACCACGACAAATCGCACCAGCCCGGTAGTGGTGGCGCTGCCGGGAACAGGAAGTTTAGTATTTACACCGAGTGCCCTCGGGGTAGGCAGTGTCACGACGGTTAGCGCAACCGCCAGCTCCGGCCTTCCGGTGAGTTTCACCAGCCTGACAACGGCTATCTGCACCGTCAGCGGCAACACGGTCACAGGTATCGCCGCCGGTACCTGCACCATCGCGGCCGACCAGGCGGGTGACGCCAATTATTTTCCGGCCACCCAGGCGACGCAGAACCTCGCCGTCGGCAAGGGCGGCCAGTCCATTGGCAACCTCAGCTTCTCATCCGCCACACTGGTCGCTGGGGCCTCCACCACGGCCAGCGCCACGGCCAACTCCGGCCTGGCGGTGAGCTTCAGTTCCCTGACGCCCGGAGTCTGTACGGTGACCGGCAGCACCGTGACCGGCGTCACGGCAGGCACCTGCACCATCGCCGCCGACCAGGCGGGCGACGCCAACCACACCCCGGCCCCACAAGTCACGCAGACCATTACGGTAGCTGCTGCCACACCTGTGGCTAGCCTGAGCACGACCCAACTGACCTTCTCCGCCCAGTACCTGTCCACAACCAGTACCGCGCAGTCCGTGACGCTCACCAATACCGGCACAGCGGCCTTGGTTATCGCCTCGATTACCGCCAGCGGCGACTTCGGCCAAAGTAATACTTGCGGCGACGGACTGGCGGCCGGGAGTGATTGCAGCATCAGTGTGAGTTTTACCCCGACGGGGGTGGGTAACCGGACTGGCTCGCTGAGTATTACCGACAACGCAGGCAGCCAGACAATCCGCCTCAGCGGCACCGGTATGAACACCACCGTCACCGCCAACCTGGCTTCCGGCTGGAACCTTCTGGGCAACAGCACCACCGGCACGGTGGATGTGGCAAGTGTGTTCGGCGATTCCGCCAAGGTCGCGACAGTCTGGAAATGGCTGCCGGGCGCGAATCCGGGCTGGGCGTTCTACACCCCGATGTATGCGGACGGCGGCGCGGCCTATGGGTCGAGCAAGGGCTATGGCTTCCTGAGCAGCATCCAGGCCGGCGAGGGCTTCTGGGTGAATGCCAAACAGCCCTTCAGCGCCACCTACGGCGCCGGGAATACGCTGGAGACGGCAGCGTTCCAGGACGGCAGTGGCGCCGATGGCGGCAATCCCCTGCCGCATGGCTGGAGCCTGATCGCGGTGGGTGACGGCCCTTCGCCGCGCGTCTTCGCCAACGGTATCGCGCCCGCCCCTCCCGTGGCGGGCGTACCGGCGGCCGCCAGCATGACGAGCCTGTGGGCATGGCGGCCCGCGGATGGCCTGCACGTGCCGGGCTGGTATTTCTATGCCCCAAGCCTGGACAACAGCGGCGGCCTGGCGGACTACATCACCGGCAAGGGCTATCTGGATTTCGGCGCGCTGGGCAAGTCCCTGGATCCATCCACCGGGTTTTGGGTGAACCGGCCGTGAGCAGGCCACTCGAATACGCCACTTGCCCGGTGGCCGTGATCGAAGGCGCCGGCTTCGAGCCGGTGCCAGATTGCTCAGCCTTCAGCCACCACCTTGTTACGCAAGCGTATATGCAGTTCCCGCAACTGCTTCTCGTCCACCGCGTTGGGGGCGGAGGTCATCAGGCAGGAGGCGCGCTGGGTCTTGGGGAAGGCGATGACGTCGCGGATCGACTCGGCGCCGGTCATCAGGGTCACCAGGCGGTCCAGGCCGAAGGCCAGGCCGCCGTGGGGCGGGGCGCCGTACTGGAGGGCGTCGAGCAGGAAGCCGAACTTCTCGCGGCGTTCCTCCACGCTGATGTTCAGGGCGGCGAACACCTTTTCCTGCACCGCTTCCTTGTGGATACGCACCGAGCCGCCGCCCACTTCCCAGCCGTTCAGCACCATGTCGTAGGCCTTCGATAGCGCCGCGCCCGGGTTGCTCGCCAGCAGTTCCTCGTGGCCGTCCTTCGGGCTGGTGAAAGGATGGTGCAGGGCGTCCCAGCGGTTCTCGTCCTCGTTGAACTCGAACATGGGGAAGTCCACCACCCACAGGGGCGCCCAGGCGCGGCCGTCGACGTAGCCCTTCTCGTGGCCGATCTTGAGACGGAGGGCGCCGAGGGCGTCATTCACCACCTTGGCACGGTCGGCACCGAAGAAGATCAGGTCGCCGTTGGCAGCACCGGTGCGCTCCATGACGGTGCGCAGGGCGGCTTCGTTGAGGTTCTTGACGATGGGGGACTGCAGGCCGGCATCGCTCAACTGGGTGACGTCGTTGACCTTGATGTAGGCCAAGCCGCGGGCGCCGTAGATCTTCACGAACTCGGTGTAGCCGTCGATCTCGCCGCGAGTCAGGACGGCACCGCCGGGAATGCGCAGGGCGGCGACACGGCCCTTGGGATCGTTGGCGGGGCCGGAGAACACCTTGAACGCCACATCCTTCATGGCGTCGGTGACTTCATGGATTTCCAGGGTGACGCGCAGGTCCGGCTTGTCGGAGCCGTAGCGGTTCATGGCCTCGGCATAGGCCATGCGCGGGAAGGGGTTGGTCAGGTCGATGTCCTGCGCTTTCTTGAACATGTCGCGGATCATGCCTTCCACCAGGGTCATGATGCCCTCCTCGTCCATGAACGAGGTTTCCAGGTCCACCTGGGTAAATTCCGGCTGGCGGTCGGCGCGTAAATCTTCGTCGCGGAAACACTTGGTGATCTGGAAGTAGCGGTCGACGCCGGCCACCATCAGCAACTGCTTGAACAACTGGGGCGACTGGGGCAGGGCGTAGAACATCCCCTGGTTCACGCGGCTGGGAACCAGATAATCCCGCGCACCCTCCGGGGTGCTTTTCGTCAGGAACGGGGTTTCCACCTCGACGAACCCTTCGCGGTGGAAGTATTCGCGCGTGGCCCCGGCTACCCGGCTTCTCAGGAAGAGGTTCTTCTGGATCTCGGGCCGCCGAAGATCGAGGTAACGGTACTTCAGGCGGACCGTCTCGGATATCTCCGTGGTCCCGTCCAACATGAAGGGGGGCGTTTTGGATTCGTTGAGGATCTCGAGTTCATGCACCATGACCTCGATTTCGCCGCTCTTCAGTTCGGGATTCGCCATCCCTTCCGGCCGGCGGCGAACAGTGCCCCTGATGGCCAGGACGTATTCCGTCCTGATCTGCTGGGCCTCGTTGTG
>CAIXFP010000322.1 GCA_903918705.1 uncultured Pseudomonadota bacterium | reverse complement strand
GTCGGTCCTGGACCTGTCCATTACTAATAAGGAATGTGTAGGGGGTTGTGGGCACGCTGCGCTTTGCCCAAGCTACGGCGGGGTAGTGTTGGCGCCGGAAGTCGGGTTGCGCCGAAGCGCGACTGTCGGCTTACCCGGCCGAT
The DNA here is from genome assembly GCA_903918705.1 of uncultured Pseudomonadota bacterium. Lineage (GTDB taxonomy): Bacteria > Pseudomonadota > Gammaproteobacteria > Burkholderiales > Thiobacillaceae > PFJX01. The sequence goes on along the minus strand of CAIXFP010000322.1, from coordinate 2,304 downwards.
GGCGCTGCTGTCTGCATCGCGGCCAGGAGGCCGCGCCTACTTGCGCCAGAACGCCGGGGTGAACACCACCAGCAGGGTGAACAGTTCCAGACGCCCCACCAGCATGGTGAAGGTGCAGACCCAGGTCTGAAAATCCGTCAGGGGCGCGTAGTTATTGGCCGGCCCCACCACATTGAGGCCGGGGCCGGCGTTGTTGATGCAGGCGATGATGGCGGACACGGAGGACACCAGGTCCAGGCCGGTGGCCATGAGCAGCATGGTCAGGAACAGCACCAGGGTGCAATACACCAGCACGTAGGTCTGGATGGCGAAGATGATGCGGTTTTCCACGGCATGCCCCCCCAGGCGCACCGGCAGCACGGCGGCGGGATGGATTTGCTTGGACATTTCCCGCATCGCCTGGTTGAAGGTCAGGATGGTGCGCACCATCTTGATGCCACCGCCGGTGGAGCCGGAACTCACCGACACGCAGGACAGGTAAAGCATCCAGAAGGTGGCGCAGGGGGGCCAGGCGTTGTAGTCGGTGCTGACAAAGCCGCAGTCGGTGGCCATGGACACCAGGTTGAAGCTGACGTGGCGCACCGCCACCCAGAAGTCGGCATATACCCCCTGCATCCATACGTACCAGGAGATGCCCATGCAACTGCCCAGCACCAGCAGCAGGAAGCCCTTGGCCTCGCTGTCGCCCAGGTAGGCCCGCAGGCTCCTGCCGCGCCAGGCGAGGAAGTGGGTGGCGAAATTCATGCCGGCGATCAGCATGAAGAGGATCAGCCCGTATTCCACCTGGGGCGAGTTGAAGTAGCCGACGCTGGCGTCGTGGGTGGAAAAGCCGCCCAGGCCCATCACCGAGAAGGCGTGACAGACCGCCTCGAACCAGTCCAGGCCCACCAGCATGAGGGCGCCGATGCAGGCCAGGGTGATGGCGAAATAGACCAGCCAGAGGTTCTTGGCGGTCTCTGTTATGCGCGGGGTCAGCTTGTCGTCCTTCATGGGCCCCGGCGTTTCCGCCTTGTACAACTGCATGCCGCCCACTCCCAGCAGGGGGAAGATGGCCACCGCCAGCACGATGATGCCCATGCCGCCCATCCAGTGGAGTTGGTGCCGCCACAGGTTGATGGACTTGGGCAGGTAGTCGAGGCCGGTCAACACCGTGGCGCCGGTGGTGGTGAGCCCGGACATGGTCTCGAAATAGGCGTCGGTGAACGACAGGTTGGGCAGGTGGAACAGCAACGGCAGGGTGGCGAAGGCGGGCAGCACGGACCAGATCAGGCTGACCAGGAGATAGCCGTCGCGCGCCGCCAGTTCCCGTTTCATCCGATAGGTGGCCAGCCACATCAGGAAGCCGCTGGCGAAGGTGATGCCGATGGATTCGTCGTACACCGTCAGCGCGCCGTCGTCGGTCAACCAGGCCACCAGCAAGGGCAGCAACATGGTGAAGGAGAACAGCATCAGCACCAGGCCCAGGGTGGTGATGACGGGCGCGAGTTTTCTCATGGTGTGGACGCCCGATGGGCCAAACCGAGGGAGTCACCCACCGGCTGGGTCATCGTGGTTGGGGCAAAGCGCGGCAAGCCCAAGCCACGGCTTACGGTTGCAACTGCTGGATTGAGTTTGATTGCCAAAGTAATCAGCTCTGCGAACTGGATTCCCGCCGGCGCGGGCATGACGGATATTCCGAGCGTCGGCATGCTTCACGTCCTCTCAGAAGAACCCGAAGCCGACCTGGAGCAGCCGCTCCACTTTGGGGATGTAGCGCTTGTTGGGCACGAACAGGATGAGGTGGTCCTCGCCTTCGATCTCGGTGTCGTGGTGCGGGATAATGGCCTCCTCGCCGCGCAGGATGGCACCGATGGTGACCCCCTCGGGCAGATCGATCTGCTCGATGCGCCGCCCCACCAGCTTGGAGGAACGGCTATCTCCGTGCACCACGGCCTCCAGCGCCTCCGCCGCGCCCCGGCGCAGGGAATGCACCACCGCCATGTCGCCGCGGCGGATGTGGGTAAGCAGGGGGCCGATGGTGGACTGGGCGGGGGACAGGGCGATGTCGATTTCGCCACCTTGCAGCAGGTCCACGTAGGAGGAGCGGTTGATCAGGGCGATCACCTTCTTCGCCCCCAGGCGCTTGGCCAGGAGGCAGGACATGATGTTGTCCTCGTCGTCGTTGGTGAGGGCGCAGAACACGTCGGTCTCGTCGATGTTCTCCTGCAGCAGCAGATCCTCGTCGGTGGCGTTGCCGGTGAGCACCAGGGTGCGCGGCAGTTTTTCCGCCAGCAGCGCGGTGTTCTTCTTGTTGTGGTCGATCAG
>CAIXFP010000321.1 GCA_903918705.1 uncultured Pseudomonadota bacterium | reverse complement strand
GTAGCCCGGATGGAACGCAGCGGAATCCGGGAACCCGCGCGGAGGGCGAGCAATGAGCCTCGACCTGGAACTCGAACACGAACTCCTGCGCACCGAACTGGAGACCCTGTACCAGGTCAGCCAGGTGCTGTCCCGCTCCCTCGACCTCAAGGAAACCCTCACCGCCGTGCTGCGTGTGCTGCACGACGGTGTCGGCATGGAACGCGGCATGGTCAGCCTGGTGGATGCGGAAACCGGCGAACTCCAGGTATCCGTGGCCCACGGCCTGGCCGGCATCTTTACCGAAGACGTGCGCTACCGGCCCGGCGAGGGCGTGATCGGCCTGATCCTGGAGGAAGGCGAGCCCATCGCGGTGCAATGCATCGCAGACGAACCGCGTTTCCTTGGCAAACTGGGCCTCTACGACGCCGACCGCAGCTTCGTCGGCGTGCCCATCCGCAGCGGCCGCCAGGTGGTGGGCGTGCTGGCGGCGCAGACCGCCGAGGGCGCCGAAGTCCTGCTCGACGAATACACCCAGTTCATGGAAATGGTGGCCAACCTCATCGGCCAGACCGTGCGCCTGTCCGCCGACATCCAGAAGGAGCGCCAGGAACTCACCGAGGAACGCGACACTCTGCGTCGCACCGTGCGTGGCCAGTATGGCTTCGACAACATCATCGGCCACACCCAGCCCATGCGCCGGGTATTCGAGCAGGCGCGCCTGGTGGCGAAGTGGAACACCACCGTCTTGATCCGCGGCGAGACCGGCACCGGCAAGGAGCTCATCGCCAACGCCATCCACTACAACTCGCCCCGCGCCCGCGCCCCCTTCGTCAAGCTCAACTGCGCGGCCCTGCCGGAAAATCTGCTGGAGTCGGAGCTGTTCGGCCACGAGAAGGGCGCCTTCACCGGCGCCATGAACCAGCGCAAGGGCCGCTTCGAGCAGGCCGACGGCGGCACCCTGTTCCTGGACGAAGTGGGCGAGGTCTCCGCCGCGTTCCAGTCGAAACTGCTGCGGGTCTTGCAGGAAGGCGAGATGGAACGGGTGGGCGGCAATCGCACCATCAAGGTGGACGTGCGGGTCATCGCCGCCACCCACCGGGACCTGGAAGGCGAGGTGGAAGCCGGCCGCTTCCGCGAGGACTTGTACTACCGCCTCAACGTCATGCCCATCTACCTCCCCGCCCTGCGCGAGCGTCTGGAAGACATCCCCGACATCGCCCGCTTCCTGGTGGACAAGATCGCCCGCCAGCAGGGCCGCCCCCTGGAACTGACCGATGCCGCCTTGCGGGTGCTGATGCACCACGCCTGGCCGGGCAACGTGCGGGAACTGGAAAACTGTCTGGAACGGGCGGCGGTGCTGACCGAGGCGGAAGTCATCGACCGCGACGCCATCCTGCTCACCGGCATCGAGGAACAGGTGAGCTTGAGTCGAGGAGCAATGCAGGCGGTGGACCTGGACGACCCCAACCTGGACGAGCGGGAACGGGTCATCGCCGCCCTGGAACAAGCCGGCTGGGTTCAGGCCAAGGCCGCGCGCCTGCTGGATATGACGCCGCGGCAGATCGCCTACCGGATCCAGACCTTGAACATCAAGGTGAAGCAGCTATGAGCGACGCCGCCGACAACCGCCG
>CAIXFP010000320.1 GCA_903918705.1 uncultured Pseudomonadota bacterium | reverse complement strand
GGCTGACGCTTGTTGCCTCGCCACAGGGTGTAAACGATTCAATCAGATGCTGCATCAGTTCGCGAGCCCGGAACAGTGGCCAGCTACGGACGGGTACATAATCACACGGGATGCAACACGTAGCTAATCATGGTAGTGATCATCGCACCGACACACGACAGAATGGGCCGCGTTGGATGCAGCCGCGGAAGTGTCACGGATCGTGGTTCAGTCCAACCTGCTGGCCAGCGTCAGCAAACCACTGCTCAAGTGTATTGTTATTCCTCAGGCCGATCGGAATCAGTCGCCTCCGCCACCCAAATTCTCTTTCATACTCGCGGCTGGCAACCCGCGTAAACACTGGGGGTCGTGCGAAAGGCGCCTTTCGGAGAAACAGAGAACGGAGAGCTCAGAGAGCGGAAAACCCGTCGAAACCAGGGGTTACGGGCCGATGCCGCCATTCGCACAAATCCGGGAACCCGCGCCAGGACTGGCGTGGCGTGCGGAAAAGAAAAAGGCCAGAGCAACGTCTGGCCTTCGATGAGTGGTGGAGCGGATAGGGAACAAACTCGCGCACTTCGCAGCAGCAAGGTATTGATGAAATTGGGGGGCCGGTGTCGGCCGGTAAGCTGCCTGACACCGATTAGCGGTGCGTATGTCGCTTCCGGGTCGGGACCGTTCCTTCGACGCCGAGTGAAACAGCCATTCGAGAATGGCGGCTATCTGGTCAGGGCCTACGGCGGCTCAGGCCGACGATGCGACCGCCGGCCTGCGCTAGTGGACGGCGGATGTACGGCCCCTTCCTGTCGTTCAGGACACACGCCCCCGCATTTGACATATCCCACGTTCACGAACGCCGCCGGGTAGGCCCCGTCGCGGGTGATGATCCAGTGCCCTTGAGCACCCAAACAGCAAGAAGGCCGCGTTCCATCACTGGGCGCAGGCATTTTGGTCGCTCGACAGTATGGTTGCGCACTGCACCTGCTTCATATGTATTGCCAGTACGCCGAACCACCCATGCAGCTTCACAGGGTAGGGGCGGTATCGGCCGACGACAGCGTTCTTTCACAGTAACCCCAGCCGAGGCCCGCCAAGGCAGAGTCAGTTGCCAATTTCATGCCGTCAAGCGCAACATCGCCGCCATGTGCTCCCCCTAAAGCGTTACCACGTGCCACCATCCAGGGTCGTTATTCACAGGACATTCGGATACGTGATCAGCCAACCGCTCCTGGCCATACTCAATCCCAATCCCGCCACCGTGACGGAGGCCATGCCCATCGTGGAAGTGCTGGCCTGTGGGCGAACGCCGCCTTCAGCGCCCTGACCGGCTATAGCCAGGAAGAAGCCATCGGCCGCAAACCCGCTGAACTGGTCGAGTTAGGCGTACAGGACCAGTCATATTACGAACGCATGTGGGAGACCATCCTGGCCGGCCGGGTCTGGCACGGCGAACTGGTCAACAAACGCCGCGACGGCAGCCTCTACGACGAGGAACTGACCATCACCCCGGTCCGCGCCGAAGACAGGGAGATCACCCATTTCATCACCATCAAGCAGGATGTTTCCGCGCGCAAGGCGGCTGAAATTGCGTTGCGGGAGAGTGAGAAAAGCTATCGCGGCCTGTTCAATTCGGTCAGCGAGGCGATCTATATCGTCGATGAAACGGGCCATTTTCTGGATGTTAATCGCGGTGCGGAGGCCATGTATGGCTACGCTCGCGACGAATTCCTCGGGCAATCGGTCGAACTCGTGGAAGCCCCCGGAAAAAATGACATGGAACAACTGGCGCTGCACTTCCGCGCCCCGCTGGCGGGTGAGACGCGGGAATGCGAGTTCTGGGGACGGCGCAGGAATGGCGGAATCTTCCCCAGCGACGCCAGACTCAACAAAGGCCGGCATTTCGGTCGCGACGTGATCATCGCAGTGTCACGCGATGCCACTGAACGCAAGGCCATGGAAGACGAACTGCGCCATCTCGCCGCCACCGACACCCTCACGGGCCTGGCCAACCGCCGCCACTTCCTTGGACAGATGGCGCTGGCCCTGGCGCGCCACCAGCGCCATGGCACCCCGACCGCGCTGCTTGATGCTCGATCTCGACTGGTTCAAGCGCATCAACGACCGCCACGGCCAGGCCAGCGGCGACCAAGTGCTCCGGCATGTCGCTATGGTCATGTCTTCCAGGCTGCGCCGCATTGACCTGTTGGGCCGTCTCGGCGGCGAGGAATTCGCCATCCTGCTCCCGGATACCGACGCTACGGGCGCCTACGAATTCGCTGAACGCCTGCGCCAGCAGCTCGCCGATCAGCCGGCCCGTTGCGGCGAGGAAGACATTCCCATCACGGTCAGCATCGGCGTCAGCGCGTTCATGCCCCAGGATGGCCACATCGACATCATCCTGGCCCGTGCCGACCGCGGCCTCTACCGTGCCAAGGCCAACGGCCGCAACCGGGTGGAACTGGAAGCGGCTCCGGCCTGACCTTTGCCGACCCCGCGCGGTTTCACGGGGGCTGGTACCGCGCCGCGAACTGGCAGTGCCCAGGGCTCGCCCGTGGTTACGCCCGCCATGCCAGCCACTATGCCCATCACGGCCAGCCCAAGGCGATCTGGATTGCACACCGGCCGTCACTCGCCGCCAGGAATGAAGCCTGGTCGCGCTGACACGCAATCGACGCGCTCACGCAATTCCTTGCCGACCCTGAAGCGCGGCAGGTACTTCGCTGGAACCCTCAACCGCTCACCGGTTTTGGGGTTCCGGCCTTGCCGGGGCCGCTGATAGTTCAAGGCGAAGCTCCCGAAACCCCGGATTTCGACGCGCCCCCCGCTGGCCAGGGTGCCAGCGAGCGCATCCAGGATCACGGACACAACCACTTCCGCATCTCGGGCGGGGAGCGTCTTGGCGCGCTCGGCCAAGCAGTCAATGAGGTCGGAACGATTCATCAGCAAACTATAACGCACCCTGCGTTCAGGCCGCCAACACCACATGGTCACCGCGACAAACCTCCGGCTTCCATACCGTAAACTATGCCAGTCCCCGGTGGCGCTTTTTGTAATCTCACGTGCGGGCATTACATTGGTTCCGAATGCCACCTGGGACACATTCGTTCGAGCATCGAAGGATCGGGCTGGGGGAAGCCCACTTGATGGGATCCGCTCACGAATCGGGAAATACAGCACGCTAAGTCGCAGACATCGACGTGGATCTGGATGTGTCCGTGGCCTTCCTTTTTTGTAGCTGTCCCGGCCAGTTTCAAATGCAGTCCGCTACAATTATCTCAGGCTCACCATAACGCCGCCCCAGATCGGCTACCTTCGTGAGAACAAAATTTGCCGTGGCTGTTACATCCTCCGGGCTGGAATTACGGACGCATCTTGATCCCAGCCGCATCAAACATAGCCGCCGTCGCGGTGTTCACCGACTGGCGTACCGGGTCCAGGTCGAGCCGGGCATAGATGGCTGTGGTTTGCTGGCTTTTGTGGTTCAGGCTCTTGCCGATGATTGCCATGGAAGCGCCGGTTTTTGCCTGCCAGCTGCCAAGGGTGCGGCGCAGGTCGTGGATGCGCAGGTTTTCGATGCGCACATCATCAATATTGATCCCGGCCTGCTTTGCCACCGTACGAGCCCGCTTGAGGGTCGCTTCAAGGGACTCAGGCGTCAGGTTGCCTGCCACCGGGTCATCGGCGGGAACAAATTTAAGACCCGCCGCTTCAATTTTTTCGATTAATTGGGTGAGTTCGTCCCGATCAAAGATTCGTACCCAACCCTTACGTGGTTCCATGAGATGGCCACTTTTTCCATGGCCAGGAAACACGTAGTTCGTGCTTATTCCTATGTAATTTTGACGGCTACCCAGGATGGCAAGCGCTTCCGGAGAGAGCGTGACATTTTGCGGTGTACCGTTCTTGGTCACCGGGATGCGCCAGATTCCCTCTTCGAGGCTGATATCCGCCCAGCGCATTGCCAGCACGTTGCTACGCCGGGCACCCGTCAGCAGGGACAGCAGAAGGTAGTCGCGTACGGTGGTATTGGGTTCTTCCGCCAACGCCGCGAAGAAGCGTGGCATTTCATTGGACTGCAGGAAACGATCCCGGCTTTTTTCAGGGTTGCGCCGGATGCCACGAGCCGGGTTGTTATCCACCAGCCCCCATTCCAAGGTGCGCCCGAAGACCGATGAAATCAGAGCCAGGACGCGGTTGGCGACGATGGCATGGCCGGCCCTCGTTATATCCGAATGGATCAGGGCGATGCCTTGCCGAGTGATGCTGGAAAGTTTTTTTGAGCCTAGCGGCTTTTCCAGATATTGCTGGTAGCGCTGCTCGTCATCTTCCCAAGTGTGCTTGCTCGTCTTGGCATGACGGTCGAGATATTGCTTGAAGAGATCGCCAAAGGTGAGTTCTCCCTTATGAGCCCGCTTCACTTCCGCCGGGTTCGCTCCGAACTCGATGGCGGCATTAATCTCCGCTGACTTGCGCCGTGCCTGCTCAATGCTCATCTC
>CAIXFP010000319.1 GCA_903918705.1 uncultured Pseudomonadota bacterium | reverse complement strand
TCGCACATCGTGTCGATGCCGCGATAGGCCAGCACCACGGCGGTGACGATGTTGGCGGAGCCGATTTCGCCAGGGCCCCGGTCCAGGCTGGCATGGCCGATGGTCATGGGCGTGGCGCCCAGGGGCAGATGCGTCACCAGGGCCATGAGCAGGAAGGCGAGGCCTAGGGCGAAGAGCAGGGAGGTAAACTTATGCATCGTTCTCTCCCTTGTTCACGCCGAGGTTGAGCAAACCCAGCCGGCGCAGGCCCAAAGCCAGCACCGCGCCGGACAGGCCGGCGCCGACGGCGGCTTCGGTCAGGGCCACGTCGGGTGCCGCCAGAATAACGTAGAGCACGGAGAGCAGCAGCGACACCACTCCGGATGCGGCGATGGCGCCGATCAGATTGTCGAACACCAGCACCATCACGGCCGCGCCCAGCATCAGCAGCACGAGAAACAAGGTCATCAAGGCGATCACGGGCGTTTCTCCTTGGCCTGCCAGATGGGCACCCCGGCACGGTGGAAGGCGCGGGCCAGGGTGGAAGAGCCCACCGGGCTGGTGAACAGGATGAAGCCGGCAATGGCCACCAGCTTGGGCCACCAGGACGGCTGCAACAGGCCGATGCCGAGGAGGACGAAGATCACCCCCAGGGTGGACGCCTTGGCGCCGGCCTGAATACGGTTGTAGACGTCGGGCATGCGCAGGATGCCCAACGCGGCCAGCAGGCTGAGCAAGGCACCGGCGATGAGGAACAAGTCGGCGAGGAATCTCATGCGCGGTTCCCCTCAATGGCGCGGGCCAGGGCCACCACGCCGACGAAGGACAGCACGCCGTAGACCAGCGCCACGTCGAGATAGAGGACACTGTCCAGCAGCCAGGCCAGCAGGGCCAGGGCGCCGGTGGCGATCACCCCCATGGTGTCGGCGGCCACCAGGCGGTCGGGCGCGGCCGGCCCCTTGGCCAGGCGGAGAAAGCCCAACAACAGGGCGCCGGCGAGCAATAACAGGGCGAAGCCCTCGAACGGGTTGAGGTGGGGAGGGTTCATTTCAGGAAGTTCGCGATGTGTTGTTCAAAACCGGCGGCGATGGCCTGGGTGGCGCTTTCCAGGTCGCAGTCGGCGGGGCGGTCGATCCAGTGGATCAGCATCCGGTCGCCTTCCGCTTCCACCGTGATGGTGCCGGGGGTCAAGGTGATGCTGTTGGCCAGGAGCATGCGGCCGAGTTTCGAATTGAGACCGGTGCGGATCTCCACCAGGGCGGGGCGGATGGGCAGATCCGGCGAAATCACCCGGCGCGCCACGTCGAAGTTGGACAGGGCCAGCTGCTGAAAGAAGTAGACCAGGTAACGCAGCATGTGCCACGGCACCAGGGGCGTGAGTCGCATACCTGACAAAACCCCCAGGCGGGGTCCGGATGCGAACACCGTGATCAGGGAAACCAGCCCACCCAGAAGCAATTCGTCGCGTATCAGGGTGCCGGTCAGCAGCACCCAGGTCAGCAGGCAGGCGGCAAAGCCCAGCACGTAGGCGCCGGGAGAGACAGGGGCGGAGGCGGTAGTGGAATTCACCGGGATCTCGTAGTTGAACAGGGAGGTAATTGTCAGCGACTTGGGTATAAGCACGCTTCGTGCCACAAAGTCGTGATGGTGTAGCCTGGGTGTTACGGGGCGATTAAGACGAAAGGCGGAAACGGGCGAAACAAGGCAAAACACATGGGACGCGACTTCGGGGGGCAAACTGGAAAGGGCGCGCAGGATACCTGTTTCGAGGTCCGAATGTAATGAATCCCTTTACGTGGAAGCGACGCAAGCAGGCTCCTGGAGCAGCGGATCGAAAGCATGCACCTCGTGCTTGCGATCAAAGGCTTCACGCTGGTCGTTCCCTCCGGAACGATGCGCCGGTTTCATAACAACAGATTCAAGCCAAATTGACGACGGCGCGGACACAGGCCACCTGAAACCGGGCATAAGCCCTTCAGGGCCACGTCATCTAACCGCGCAATGGCCTGATTGGTTACAGCAGCACAGTGGGGACTGGACAAAGGCGCGGTCTGCTGCTACGTTTGCGGCATG
>CAIXFP010000318.1 GCA_903918705.1 uncultured Pseudomonadota bacterium | reverse complement strand
CGTTCTGGGGCGCGCCCATGAGCGACGAGCACCACGCCCGCGACGCCGTCCTGGTGGCCCTGGCCATGCAGAAAGGCTTGCTGGAACTGGCTCCGCGCCTGGAACAGCGGGGTTTCCCGGCCATCAGGATCGGCGTCGGCGTCAATACCGGGCGCATGAGCGTGGGCAACATGGGTTCCGAATTCCGCATGGCCTACACGGTGATGGCCGATGCGGTGAACCTGGCCTCCCGTCTGGAAGCCCTCACCCGCCAATACGGCGTCGGTGTGCTGGTGGGGGAGAGCACGAAGGCGGAATGCCCGGATCTGGCCTTCCACATCGTCGACCGGGTGCGGGTCAAGGGCAAGGAAGTGCCGGTTTCCATCTACGAACCTCTCGGCGTGAGCGCCGAGTTGCCGCCGGAGCGACTCAAAGAGGGCGCATTGTTCGAGGCCGCCTTCGCCGACTACCAGGCGCGCCGCTGGGACGAAGCGGAGCTCAAATTGATGGAACTGGGCAAGATCAGCCAGCGCAAGCTGTATCAGGTGTATCTGGACCGGGTCACGCATTTCCGCTTCAATCCGCCACCTGCCGAGTGGGACGGCGTGTTTACCCATACAAGCAAATAAAGACGGGATCGATCCATGAGAATCAAGGTTTTGGGCTGTTCCGGGGGCATCGGCGACGATCGCCATACCACTTCGTTTCTGATCGATGACGACATCCTGGTGGATGCCGGCACCGGCGTCACCCGCTTGACCCGCGAGGCCCTGGGGCGGGTCGACCACATCTTTTTGACCCATTCCCACCTCGACCACATCCTCTGCCTGCCCCTGTTGATGGACAGCGTGGCGGGAGAACGCGGCCACAGTCTGGTGCTGCACGCCTTGCCGGAGGTGCTGGAGATACTCAAGTCGCACCTGTTCAATTGGCGCATCTGGCCGGATTTCTCCCGCATCCCCAGCGTCGAGTCGCCGTTCCTGCATTACGAGCCGTTGCAGGTCGGCGTGCCGGTGCGCCTGGGCGAGCGCGAGATCACCGCCATACCCGCCAACCATGTGGTGCCGGCGGTGGGCTTCCTGATGCGCGGCACCGCCGCCAGCGCCCTGTTTTCCGGCGACACCGCCAGCCATGCCGAACTTTGGGAACTGGCCGACGCCACGGCGGACCTGAAACATCTCTTCGTCGAGTGCTCCTTCGCCACGGCTCAGCAGGATGTGGCCACGGCTTCCAAGCACTACAGCCCGGAACCCCTGGCGGCCGATCTCGCCCTGATGCGCGCCGAGCCCGAGGTCTGGATCAGCCATCTCAAACCCGGTAGTGAAGCCGTCATCCTGGCCGAACTGGAGGCCCTGGCGCCGGGCCGGACGCGCCGGCTGGAGGAAGGCATGGCGTTCGACGTTTAGGCGTCGCGCCCGCAACAAGGTATGGCCGGGCACGCCGCGCCAGTTCACCCAGCGCGCTACCCCGCCGCTTGTATCGGCCGGCCGCGCTGGCGGTGCGGGCCATTGCCCACCTGACCCGGGAGCAAGAATGAAAGCACTGCGTTTTCTGCCTGACTGGCTGCATCGCCTCATCGCGCCACGCGCAGCGCTCCCGCGGGAACTGCGCCAGGCCAAGGCGCTGCTGGCCGCCATCGATGCCGGGGGCATGCCGCTCAACCCGGCCAAGGTCAATGCGATCGCGCGTGGCTTCGGCCTGGAAGTGTCGGGCAAGGCTCCGGTGGAAGACACGGTCCGGCGCATCCGCGAGGCGGTGGCGCGGGCATGACCGGCTCCGCGCGCTCACCCCGGCGGGGCAAAGCGCCAGCGCGGCCGTATCCCGCCGCCGGGTTGCCGCATCGGGGGTGGCGCGAGACGAGGAAGGTCAGCCGTAATTCAGGCCCATGGCCTCGCGTACGTCGCGCATGGTCTCCCGGGCCAGATCGCGGGCTTTTTCACAGCCGTCGGCGATGATGTTCTTCACCACGTCCGGCTCTTCGGTGTAGGAGCGGGCACGCTCCTGGATCGGCGCCAACTCCTGCAGCACCGCGTCGATCACCTGCTGCTTGCATTCCAGGCAGCCGATGCCGGCACTGCGGCAACCTTGCTGCACCCAGGCGCGCACCTCGTCGCCGGAATAAACCAGATGGAACTGCCAGACCGGGCATTTTTCCGGATCGCCCGGATCGGTGCGCAGGCCGCGGGCCGGGTCGGTGCGCATGGTGCGGATCTTCTTGCCCACCTGGTCCGGGTCTTCCCGCAGGGAAATGGTGTTGTGGTAGGACTTGGACATCTTCTGGCCGTCCAGGCCGGGCATTTTCGAGGCCACCGTGAGCAGGGCGTCCGGTTCGGTGAGGATCATCTTGCCGCCGCCTTCGAGGAAACCATAGAGTCGCTCCTTGTCGCCCAGGCTCAGGTTCTGGGTTTCGCCCAGCAGCGCGCGGGCGGACTCCAGCGCCGCCTCGTCGCCACCTTGCTGGTAGCGGGTGCGCAGTTCCTGGTAGAGCTTGGCCTTCTTGGCTCCCAGCTTTTTCACCGCCGCCTCGGCCTTTTCCTCGTAGCCGGGCTCCTTGCCATAGAGGTGGTTGAAGCGGCGCGCGATTTCCCGGGCAAACTCGATGTGGGGCACCTGGTCCTCGCCCACCGGCACCTGGTTGGCGCGGTAGATCAGGATGTCGGCGGATTGCAACAGGGGGTAGCCCAGGAAGCCGTAGGTGGAGAGGTCCTTCTCGGTCAGCTTTTCCTGCTGGTCCTTGTAGGTAGGCACCCGCTCCAGCCAGCCCAGGGGCGTCATCATGGACAGCAGCAAATGCAGTTCGGCGTGCTCGATCACCTGGGACTGGATGAACAGGGTGGCCTTGGATGGGTCCACGCCGGCCGCCAGCCAGTCGATCACCATCTGCCAGGTGGCTTCCTCGATGCCGCGCGGGTTGTCGTACTGGGTGGTGAGCGCGTGCCAGTCGGCGACGAAGAACAGGCATTCGTATTCGTGCTGGAGCCTGACCCAGTTTTTCAGGACGCCGTGGTAATGGCCGAGGTGCAGGCTGCCGGTGGGGCGCATGCCGGAAAGGACGCGGTCTGCGTACATGATTTCCCTAATTGAGGACGATTTGAATGAAGGCGAGCAGTTTGTTCGGATCGAGTCCGAAGGTGAAGGCGGCGAGGCTGATGATGGCCTGGATCAGCGGCCACATGATCATGCCCAGTACACCCAGGTACATCAGGCCCAGCATGATGAACAGGCCATAAGGCTCGATGCGCGCCATCCTAACGGCCAGGTGGGCGGGCAGCAGGCTGACCGCGATGCGGCCGCCGTCCAGGGGCGGCAGCGGGATCAGGTTGAGCGCCATCAGCACCGCGTTGGCGAAGATGCCGGCCGCGCCCATCAAGGCCAGGGGCATGGCGATGGCCGAGACCGGCAGGACCAGGGCAATCTTGACCATGCCGGCCCAGATCAGGGCCATCAACAGATTGGCGCCGGGACCGGCGGCGGCGACCCAGAGCATGTCCTGCTTGGGGTGGTGCAGATGGCTGAAGTTGACCGGCACCGGCTTGGCCCAGCCGAACAGGATGCCGGCTCCGCCGGTCAGCTTGGACATCAGGAGGATGGCCAGGGGCACGATGATGGTGCCGACCAGATCGATGTGGCGGATCGGGTTCAGGCTGATGCGGCCCAGCATCCAGGCGGTGCGGTCGCCGAAGCGCAATGCCGCGTAGCCGTGGGCCGCTTCGTGCAGGGTGATGGCGAACAGCACCGGCAGCGCGAACACGGAAATTTTCTGAATGAGGTTGAGTTCCAAGGCAGTTCCTATTGCAGTCCAAGGCGCACGGCATCGCCGGTGCCCTGGCGGATCAATTCGGGCGCCGGGCCGGACAGATCGATCACGGTGGTGGGAGTGATGCCACAGAAACCGCAGGTCAGGATCACGTCCACCCGGTTGTCCAGACAATCGATGATGTCGTCCGGGTCGTTGAGAGGGTACTCGTGGCCGGGAAGTTGCAGGGTCATGGAAAGGATGGGTTCGTCCAGCACTTCCAGCAGGGCGGCGACGACCTTGTGGTCCGGCACGCGCAGGCCGATGGTGCTGCGCTTGGGGTGCAGCAGGCGGCGCGGCACCTCGCGGGTGGCTTCGAGGATGAAGGTGTAGCCGCCCGGCGTGGCGGCCTTGAGGAAACGGTATTGGCGGTTGTCCACCCGGGCATAGCGGGCGATTTCCGAGAGATCGCGACAGACCAGCGTGAAGTGGTGTTTCTCGTCGACCTCGCGGATCAGACGAATGGCGGCCATGCCGTCCTTGTTGCCCAGCATGCAGCCGATGGCATAGCTGGAATCGGTCGGGTAGACCATCACCCCGCCCTGCCGCAGGATTTTCACCGCTTCGGCGAGATAGCGCGGCTGCGGGTTGTCGGGGTGGACTTCAAAAACGCGGGCCATGCCTACCAAGCCTCCCAGACCGGGCGGCAGCGCAGCGGTAGCGGCGTGAGGCGGCCCAGTTCGCGGCCGCCCTCCCCGGGCGCATGGAAATCGGAGCCCACCGAGGCAAGGAAATCAAACTCCACCGCCAGGTCGGCATAGATCGGCACCTGATCGGCGGTATGGCTGCCGGTCACCACTTCGATGGCGTCACCGCCCAGTTCCTTGAATTCCCGCAACAGATCACGCATCCGCTCGCGGCCGAAATGGTAGCGGCCGGGATGAGCCAGCACCGCCTGGCCACCCGCGGCATGGATCCAGGTGACGGCATCCTGGAGGCTGGCCCACTCATGGTTGACATAGCCGGGCTTGCCCTTGACCAGGTACTTCTTGAACACGGTTTTAACGTCCTTCACCACGCCACGCTCCACCAGGAAGCGGGCGAAATGGGTGCGGCCGATCAGAGCCTTGTTGCTGGCGAAGGCATAAGCCCCCTCCAGGGCCCCGGCTATGCCCAGACGCGCGAGTTCCTCCGCCATGCGTTCGGCGCGCAGGCTGCGGCCGGCGCGATTCTGCTGCAGGCCGCAAGCCAGCAGCGCGTGGTCCGGGTCGACGCGCAAGCCGACGATGTGCACGGTGGAGTTGCGCCAGGTGATGGAAACTTCCACGCCCGCCACCAGTTCCATGCCGTGTTCGGACGCGGTGGCCCGCGCGTCGATCAGGCCGGAAAGCTCGTCGTGATCGGTGAGCGCCAGATAATCGACCCCCTGGGCGGCGGCGCGCCGCACCAGCTCGCGCGGGCTCAGCACCCCATCGGAGGCGGTGGAATGGCAGTGGAGGTCGTAGACCGGCATGAATTCTTGCTTGTTGGCGGACCGACAATCATAGCAAAATGCCCGCCGCCTCCCTGCCATCCACCTCCTCCCCAGTGAAGATTCTCTTCGACTTGTTCCCCATCATTCTTTTCTTCGCCGCCTACCAGGTGGGTGAAAAGAATCCCGCCAGCGCCACCGCCTGGCTGGCCGCCCTGGGGATACCCCTGGCCAGCGGCGCCAAGCCCGGTGTTTTCCTTGCCACCGTGGTCGCCATCGTCGCCACATTCGGCCAGATCGGCTGGGTGTGGCTACGCCACCGCAAGGTGGACACCATGCTGTGGGTCTCGCTGGTGTTGATCGTGGTTTTCGGCGGCGCCACCCTGCTCCTGCACGATGAAACCTTCATCAAGTGGAAGCCGACCGTGCTGTATTGGCTGTTCGCTTTGTCCCTGGGCCTGGCGCCGATCCTGTTTGAACGCAATCTGATTCGCTCCATGATGGAGAAAAACGTGGTCCTGCCCGATGCGGTGTGGAGCCGGCTCAATCTCGGATGGGCCGCCTTTTTCACGTTGATGGGTATCGCCAATCTGTGGGTGGCCATGCACTACTCCACCGACACCTGGGTGAATTTCAAGATGTTCGGCTCCCTCGGCCTGATGTTGTTGTTCGTCATCGGCCAGACCTTCTATTTGTCGCGCCATATCAAGGAAGAGGAAGAATGAGCGGCTACTACGCCATCGAAGGCTGGGATGAGCAGGATAGCCTGGAGCGCCGGCAGGCGGCGCGGCCCGACCACCTGGCGCGTTTGCAACGCCTCACGGAAGCCGGACGCCTGCTTCTGGCCGGCCCCTTCCCGGCCTGCGACAGCCCCGACCCCGGCCCCGCCGGCTTCACCGGAAGCCTGATCGTCGCCGAGTTCGCCAGTCTGGAGGACGCACAAGCCTGGGCCGATGCCGATCCGTATGTGGCGGCCGGCGTGTATGCGCGGGTCAGCGTCAAACCGTTCAGGAAGGTGCTGCCATGAGCGTGCGGCCCGGCCTCCCGAATGAAGTCGCGGTAAACGCGCGCGAGATAGCCTGCAAGACCGTCGGTGAAATGAAGCAGCGTCTGGCTGCGCTGACGCCCGCCCACATCGAGATCATCGACGAATCCGCCCTGCATGCTGGCCACGCCGGCGCCCGATCCGGCGGCGGCCATTACCAGCTCACACTGATTTCCCCCGCCTTCGCCGGACTAAGCAGCGTGGCGCGACATCGCGCCATCTACCAGGCCCTGGGCGACCTGATGGCGGGCCGCATCCATGCCCTCTCCATCACAGCCCTGGCGCCCGACGAACTTGGCGTCTGATGCTGGCGTTCCCGTGCCGGGGAACTTGCGGGTCCGGCAATACTCCTTAACCACTTCATCCACCCAGGGAAAACCCATGAAACAAACCCGACTGCTGACCCTATTGATCGCCTGCTTGGCCCTGCCCGTTTTCGCGGCGGAGGAACCGGCCACCGCCCCGGCCACCCCGGCCGTTGTCGCCCCCGAGGCCGGCAAGCCTTTGGGCAAGGTCAATGGAGAAACCATCCCGGCCATTTATGGCAACTTCATCTATCAGAACCGGAAGAAGCGCAACATGCCGCCCGAAGCCCTGGCGGACGGCGCGATCAAGGATGGCGCGATCACCACGGTGCTTTTGGCCCAGGAAGCCGTGAAGAAGGGCCTGGACAAGAACCCGACCGTGGAGGCCGCCATCGAATTCCAGAGGAAGGAATTGCTGGTCGACGCCTACATCAACGACTACCTGCGCGCCAACCCGATCAAGGAAGAGACCATCAAGGCGGAATACGACAACGCCAAGGCCAAGGCGGGTGACGTCGAATACCACGCACGCCATATCCTGGTGGGCAGCGAGAAGGAAGCCAGGGAAATCATCGCCAAACTCGGCAGCGGCAAGAAATCCAAGTTCGAGGAAATGGCCAGGAAAGACTCCAAGGACACCTCGGCTGAAAACGGCGGCGATCTAGGCTGGATCCTGCCGACCAATCTGGTGCCGGAATTCGCCCAGGCGATGGTTGGACTCAAGAAAGGCGAGATCACGAAGACCCCGGTTCAGACCCGCTTCGGCTGGCACATCATCCGCATGGAGGAGACCCGCAAGCTGGACTTCCCGGAGTACGACAAGGTGAAAAACCGCATCGCCGGCCAGCTTCAGCAGCAGCAGATCGCCAAGCTGGTCAAGGAACTGGCTGCCACCTCCAAGATAGAGTAACAACCCCCCCCTCGTTTCGAGGGGGGGTACACCGAGTGGGCCAGTTGCTTGGCCTTCACTCCCTGGGGAAATCCGGTCTCGGATCGAAGCTGGAAACCTGGGCGAGTTGCTCATACAACGCCCGTTCAGCGTCGCTCAGGGTCGCGGGCAGCACGACCTGCAACTGCACATAGAAATTTCCCGCCCCGCCGGAACCCGGCATGCCGCGCCCCGATAGCCGCAACTTCTGGCCGCCACGCGCTCCCGCCGGCACTTTCAAGCGTACGTTGCCGCTTAGCGTCGGAACCGTGATGGCCGTGCCCAGAGCCGCCTCCCAGGGGGTGATCGGGGTGTCCAGGGTAATGTCCTGGCCTTCCAGGCGGTAGCGCGCGTGCGGGGCGATCTGGATCACCAGGAACAAGTCGCCGGATGGCCCGCCGAAGGGCGAGTGCTGTCCCTTGCCGGGGACGCGCAGGCGTTTGCCCGGCAACGCCCCCGCCGGTACCCGCAACTTCACATCCCGGTTGCCATCCTGGGCGGACAGGCTCAGATGTTTTTCCACGCCGTGAAACGCTTCTTCCAGGGTCAACGTCAACCCGGCCTCCACGTCCTGGCCTGGCATCGCCTCGCCACCACGGAAACCGTGGCGGCGACCGCCGGCCTGCTTGCGACCACCGAACAGTTGCGAGAAGAGATCGGAAAAATCCGCCCCGGCGAAATCAGCGCCGGCAGAACCACCCGCCCACCCCGGTGGCGGCCGAAAGTCCTGGCCGGGCCTGTAGGCGGTGCCAAGTTGATCGTAGGCGGCGCGTTTATCCGTATCGCCCAATACTTCGTTGGCCTCATTCACGTCCTTGAACTTCTCCTCCGCTCCCGCCTCCTTGGATACATCCGGGTGGTATTTGCGCGCGAGGCGGCGATAGGCTTTCTTGATGTCTTCCTTGCTGGCGTCCCGCGCCACGCCGAGTATCTGGTAATAATCCTTGTATTTCATGGCTGTAAGATCGCTGTTTTCCTGTAGCGTAGATAGGGAAAAGGGCCTGGTTTGCAAGCCGGTGTGAAGCGCTGACAAATGTGCATGCTATGATGCGCCGTCATAAACAACCCAGGCGAACTATCCATGAGCGAGCGCCAGAATCTCCAGGACATTTTTCTCAACACCTTGCGCAAGGAGCACGTGCATTGCTCGGTGTTCCTGGTCAACGGCATCAAACTGGTCGGCAAGATCGAATCCTTCGACCAGTACATGGTCTTGCTGCGCGGCAATGACCAGGCGGTACAGGCGATCTTCAAGCATGCGATATCGACTGTGTCTCCGGCCAAACAAATCGAACTTCCCACCATGAAAAGCGGCGACAAGCCGGCCGCCGAATAACGGGATGCAACGGCATGGCCGCCCTTCCGGCGGCTGTGTTCCAGGCGCGCATTTCCGCGCGAACTAACCCTCGGCGGCACACTGGGGCCAGGCCACGCGGAGCCGCCTTGGATGCCGCCGTCCTGATTCCGCCGCGTCTTTTCCCGTCTGCCCGCCATGGTCACTGCTCACCGTTCCCCGCCTGTCCCGAGTGGCAACGCATGACCTGGCGCGTGCTGCTCAAGGGGCTGCTGATGCTGGCTTCCCTGGCCCTGCTGGGGCTGCTCGCCAGCCATTTCAAATTCAGCGAGATGTTGTCGCAGCACTGGATCGACAGCGAAGTGCGCGGCAAGGGCTGGAACGGCGATTTCTTGTACCTCGCGGTGGGCGCGCTGGCCACGGGGATGAGTTTTCCGCGCCAGGTGGTGGCTTTCCTTGGCGGTTATGCCTTCGGTTTCGTACCGGGAACGGCCCTGTCCGTGCTGGCGACACTGATCGGCTGCAAGCTGGATTTCTACTATGCGCGCTGGCTGGGGCGCGGCTTCGTGCAGCGGCGTTTTCCCCACCGTCTGGCCAAGCTGGATGCGCTCCTGCATCACCACCCCCTGACCATGACCCTGGTGATCCGCCTCCTGCCGGTGGGGCACAACACCAGCACCAATCTGCTGGCGGGGGTTTCCAGCGTGCGCGCCTTGCCCTTCTTCGCCGGATCGGCGCTGGGGTATCTGCCGCAGAATCTGGTGTTCGCGCTGGCCGGCAGCGGCGTCAACCTCGACCCGACCCTGCGCCTGACCCTGGCCACGGTACTGTTCGTCATTTCCAGCCTGCTCGGCATCGGCCTGTATCGCCGCCATCGCCAGGCCCTGGCCGGGGTGAATGATGAAAATGGGCAACCTGACGCGCCGCGCTAATGCCGCCCGGACCGCTTTTCGTTCCCGTTGCACGGCGATCCCAGTAGACTCGCCGCTCTCTTTCCCCGCGCCGCAACCATGACGGAATCACCCAGCATCCGCGTTTCCCTGATCGCCCCCATCTTCAACGAGCACGAGAACCTGCCCGATCTGGTGGCCAAGGTGGAATCGGTGATGTCGGCGCAGCCGCAAAGCTGGGAGTTCATCTGCGTGGACGACGGTTCCCGCGACGGCTCCGACACCCTGCTGAAAGATCTGGCGGCTACCCGGCCCTGGTTGCGGCCCCTGTTCCTGCGCCGCAACTACGGCCAGTCCACCGCCATGCAGGCCGGCTTTGACGCGGCCCGCGGCGAGGTGCTGGTGACCATCGACGGCGACATGCAGAACGACCCCGCGGACATTCCGCGCCTGCTGGCGATGCTGGATGAACGGCCCCAGGTCGACATCATTTCCGGCTGGCGCAAGAACCGCCAGGACAAGGCCTTGCTGCGCAAGTTTCCGTCGAAAATCGCCAACCGCCTGATTTCCGCCGTCACCGGCGTGCGCCTGCACGACTACGGCTGCTCCCTCAAGCTGTACCGGCGCGAGGCGGTGCGCTACGTGAAGATCTACGGCGAACTGCACCGTTTCATTCCGGCCCTGGCCCACGAATACGGCGCCAAGGTGATGGAAACCGAGGTCAACCACTTCGCCCGCACCAAGGGCGTATCCAAGTACGGCATCGACCGCACCATCCGGGTTCTGCTGGACCTGATCTGGGTGAAGTTCATGCTGCGCTTCCTGCACCGCCCCCTGCATGCCTTCGGCGGTCTCGGCGCGGCCCTGTTCTTCCCCGGTTTGGCGGTCCTGGCCTACCTGGCCGGCCTGAAGCTGTTCGCCGGGGCCAGCATCGGCGGCCGGCCGCTATTGCTGATGGGGGTGATGTTCACCCTGATGGGCGCGAACTTCATCGGCATGGGCATCCTGGGCGAACTGCTCACCCGCATCTGGCATGAACCCGGCGGCAAGGCGCAGTACCTGTTGCGTGAACCCATCCTGCGTGAGCCACTGGAAAAATGAAGCGGGATCGCCTGCTGCTGGCGGTTCTGCTGCTGTTCCCGTTTCTGGCTCTGGGAACGGCACCCTTGTTCGACCTGGATGAAGGCGCCTTCACCGCCTCCACCACGGAGATGTTCCTGCGCGGCGACTTTCTTTCCAGCTACCTGCTGGGCGAGCCGCGCTACGACAAGCCGATCCTGATCTACTGGCTCCAGGCAGCCTCCGTGCACCTGCTCGGCCACAGCGAGTTCACCTGGCGCCTGCCCTCCGCCCTGGCCTCCAGTCTGTGGATCCTGGCCACCTACGCTTTCGTGCGCCGGGTGCGCGACCACCAGGCCGGCCTGGCCGCCGCCCTGATCATCGCCACGGCGGCGGGGCTGGTCATCATCACCCGGGCGGCGACGGCGGACGCCCTGCTCAATCTTTTCCTCGCCTGCGCCGGTTATGCCACCTGGCTGTGGCGGCGGGAGAGTGACTGGCGCTGGCTCTACGCCGCCTGGCTGGCCCTCGCCCTCGGTTTCCTCACCAAGGGGCCGGTGGCGCTGGTGATTCCCGGCGGCGCCCTGTTCCTCTGGTGCGCCACCCGGCGCGACTGGCGGACCTTCCTCGCCTGGGCGCTGGCGCCCGGCCCGCTCCTGCTGTTCGTGGCCGTGGCGCTGCCCTGGTTCGCCATCGAGACCTGGCATGAAGGCAGCGGCTTCCTCACCGGCTTCTTCTTCAAACACAACCTGTCGCGCTTCGATGCGCCCATGGAAGGCCATGGCGGGCGGCCTTTCTACTATGTCCCGGTGGTGCTGCTCTCGCTGCTGCCGCATACCGCCCTGTTGCTTCTGGCGCTGGGCCGGCTGAAGACGGTGTGGCGGGACGAGTTGCTGCGCTACGGCCTGCTCTGGTTCCTCACCGCCTTCGTGCTGTTTTCCTTTTCCGGCACCAAGCTGCCCCACTACGTCTATTACGGCTATGGCGGCCTGGTGCTGGTGCTGGCGGCCCAGGCCGAACAGCGGGCGGCACGCTGGCTGCTGGCGCTGACCGGCAGCTTCACTTTCGCCCTGCTCCTGGCGCTGCCCATCCTGCTCGACCAGGCCTTGCCCGGACTCAAGCCGGACGACCTGTTGCTGGCCCGCGACCTGGGCAGGGAATTTGGCGCAGGCTACTGGCTCTGGTGCGGCAGCGCCCTGGTGGTCAGCCTGTTGCCCCTGCTGCTGCGCCCCCTGACACCGCGTTTCGCCCTGTACGCCAACGGACTGCTGGCGGGTGGCACCGTGGCCTTGTTCCTGCTGCCCATCGTCGGTGAGGTGCAACAGGCGCCGATCAAGCATGCCGGCATGACGGCGCGCGGCCTGTCCGGCCCCCTCCTGCTCTACGGCATCAACACCCCCAGTCTCCAGACCTATGCCGGGCGCCGCGTGGAAAAGCGCGCACCGCGAGCGGGTGACCTGGTGTTCACCCGGGAAAGCCATCTGGGTGAACTGGCGCGCGCGGAAGTCGTCTTTCGCGAGCGCAGCTACGTGCTGGCGCGGATGCGATGAAAACCGCGCCACCCATCGCGCTCTGGCTGGTTCCGGCCATCGCCCTGTCGGCGCTGTGGCCGTTCTGCGATCCGGCCCGCAACCAGGCCTGGTTCCTCGCCTTCAACCATCTGGCCGCCGCTTTGCCGGAGACGTTCTGGTCCGATCTCACGGTCCTGGGTGACACCCTGGTGGATCTCGCACTTCTCCTGGCGCTCCTGCGCCGGCGCCCGGATCTGGTCCTGGCGGTGCTGCTCGCCAGCCTGCCCGCCACCCTCCTTTCCCACGCGATCAAGGACGCTTTCGACATGGCGCGGCCTTATGCCGTGCTGGGCGAACAGGTTCATGTCATCGGTCTCCATCTGCGTGTCGGCTCGTTCCCCTCCGGCCATACCACCGGCATCTTCCTGCTCGCCGCCGTGCTGATCGGCGGTCCGCGTGCAGCCTTCACCGTCCCGATCCTGGCCCTGGCGCTGTTGGTGGGCCTCTCCCGCATGGCCGTGGGCGCCCATTGGCCCCTGGACCTGCTGGGCGGCATCCTGTGCGGCTGGGCCTGCGGCCTGGCCGGCCTGTACTGGGCCAGGCGCCTGGACTGGGCGAATCGGCCCGGAGCGCGGTGGGCCATGCGTGTGTTCCTGTTGGGATGCGCGGCAACCCTGTTCCTCGGCTATGACAGCGGCTATCCCCTGGCGCGGCCGTTCGAGCAGGTCGTGGCACTGTTGGCCCTGGCCGTTCACCTGGTACCGGGCTGGCGCATGGAGAAAGCGGCATGAGCCCGCGCGCGCCTTTGCTTCTCGCGACCCTCGCCCTCATCACCCTCTGGCGCCTGCTGGCCGCCTGGCATGGCCACGTCGAGCTCTACGCCGACGAGGCGCAATACTGGACCTGGGCGCTCGCGCCGGACTGGGGCTATTACTCGAAACCTCCCATGGTGGCCTGGAGCATCTGGCTGGGCCGCGCCCTGTTCGGCGACTCGGAACTGGGCGTGCGCGCCCTGTCGCTGCTGATCTATCCGGTGACGTCCTGGGTGCTGTTCCTGTTGCAGCGGCGTCTGTTTCAGACCCATCCGCACCGCGAGTACATCGCGTTCTGGAGCGCCCTCATCTTCGCCACGCTGCCGCTGGTGTCCCTCGGCTCCTGGCTGATCACTACCGACGCCGTACTCCTGCTCTACTGGAGTCTGGCCCTGTATTTCACCCTGGCCGCCCTGGAAACCGGGCGCTGGCGCGACTGGCTGCTGCTCGGCGGCGCCCTGGGACTGGGCATGCTGGCCAAGTACAGCATGGTGTTCTACGGCCTGGGCTTCCTCGCCCTGGTCCTGCTGGAACCGCGGCGTCGCGCCCTGCTGCGCGACCCGCGGCCCTGGGCGGCGGCGCTGGTGGCCCTGCTGCTGTTGGCGCCCAACCTGATGTGGAACGCGCAACATCATTTCGTCAGCGTCAAACACACGGCGGAAATCGCGGAACTGGATCGCAGCCTGTTCCACCCCACGGCCATGCTGGAATTTTTCCTGGCCCAGTTCGGGGTGTTCGGGCCGTTCACCTTCGCCACCCTCCTGCTGCTCGCCGCGCGACCGCGCATCTGGCTGGGCGAGCCGCGCCTGCGCCTGCTCGCGATCTTCACCCTGCCTCCCCTGGCGGCCTTCATCGGCTTGAGTCTGCTGTCGCGGGCCTTCGCCAACTGGGCGGCATTTTCCTATGTCGGCGGCAGTGCCCTGGTGGCGGCGGTATGGGTCATCCACGGGCGCCGCCGCTGGCTGATCGCCACACTGCTCATACATCTGCTGCTGGCCGCCGGCATGTACTACCTGCACGACCTCACCGGGCTGTTTCACGTCCAGCTCACTCGCAGGAACGACCCCTACGGCCGCGTCACCGGCTATCGCGCCCTCGGCGCGGAAGTCGCGCTACGTCTCCAGGCCCATCCGGAAGCGCGCCTGCTTGGCGACGACCGCAAGCTGTTCGCCCTGCTGCGCTATTACGCGCGGCCCTACAGCGACACGGCGCGGTTCCTCAACCCCTCGGGCGAACTCAACAACCACTACGCCCTCAGCGCCGACCTGCGCGGCAGTCCGGCTGGGGACTTCCTGCTGGTCACCCAGGACAAGACCCCGGGCGAATTGGCAGCCTGGTTCACCAGGGTGGCGCCGCTTGAGCCGATCCGGCTTGACCTCTATCCGGACTACAAGCCGACCTATCAGGTCTGGCTGGTGAGCGGCTATCGGCAAGTAGCACCGGCGCTACAACACCGCGCGGGTTTTCCGTGATGAATGGCAGCCTCCCCGCCCCCCGCCTCATGGTGGCCTCCGCCCTGGCCTTGGCCCTGCATTTCCTGGCCCTGCCGCAACTCGACCTGATCGCCAACGGCGCCTTCTACCACCCGCAACACGGCTTTTTCCTGCAGGATTCGGCCCTGTTCGACGCCGTGCACAAATATCTCGGCGTCCTGGCCGTGGCGTTCCTGGCCTGGCCGGCGATGGTGTGGCTGCGCGCGTGGCGCGGCGGCGAGCGCTGGCGGACGCGCCGTCCCGCGGCCCTGTTCCTGGCCCTGTCCCTGTTGCTGGGCCCTGGCCTGATGGTCAACGTCGTGTTCAAGGACCATTGGGGCCGCGCCCGGCCCGCCCAGGTCACGCAATTCGGCGGCCATGCCGGCTTTACGCCGCCCTGGGTGGTGAGCCAGCAGTGCGACAGGAACTGCTCCTTCGTCTGCGGCGACGCCTCCCTGGGCTATGCCCTGGTGGCGATCGCCTTCGTCAGCCGCCGTCCACGCCTCTGGTTCGCCGCCGGGCTGGGTCTGGGCTCGGCGCTCGGCCTGATGCGCATGGGCCAGGGCGGACATTTCCTGAGCGACGTGATCTTTTCTTTCTATGCCGTATATTTCACCGCCTGGGCCTTGTGGCGTTTCATGACGCGCGATGGCCGGGTATTGCTTCCCCTCGACTAAAACCAACGACAGCCATGAACCCGAATCGCTTGAAACCCCTGCGCACCGGCCAGCCCACCGCCGAATTGTTCCAGATGCCCGCTCTCGGCATGGATAGCGAAACCCTGGCCCTCGACATCCGCCGCTATTTCGGCAACTTCCTCGGACGCGACAAGCATTGCCGCTCCAGCCACTATCCTTACCAGGCTCTGGCCCTGACCTTGCGTGACCGCCTGATGGAACGCTGGAAGCGCACCCGCTACGCCTACGAAGAAAAAGACGCGAGGTACGCCTATTACCTGTCCCTGGAATTCCTGATGGGGCGCACCCTCAACAATGCCCTGCTCAACCTCGGCCTGGAAGGAACCGTTCAGCAGACCTTGAGCCGCCTTGGCCTGGATCTGGAAGAGCTGATCGATGTGGAACACGACGCCGGCCTCGGCAATGGTGGCCTCGGCCGCCTCGCCGCCTGCTTCCTGGACAGTTGCGCCACCCTGCAACTGCCGGTGATGGGTTATGGCATCCGCTATGAGTACGGCATGTTCCGCCAGCACGTGGAGAATGCCCGCCAGGTGGAAGAACCGGACCACTGGCTGCGCGACGGCAATCCCTGGGAACTGGAACGACCGGAGCACACCCGGCGCATCCAGTATTACGGCCACACCGAGATTTACAAGGATGCCGAGGGACGCCCTCACGCGCGCGTGGTGGATACCCACGACGTGCTGGCGGTGCCGTTCGACACGCCGATCCCCGGTTACCGCAATGACACCGTCAACGTGCTGCGCCTGTGGAGCGCGGCGGCCACGGATGAGTTCAACCTGGGCGAATTCAACGCCGGCTCCTACACCGAATCGGTGTCGTCGAAGAACGCCGCGGATAACATCACCATGGTGCTCTTCCCGAACG
>CAIXFP010000317.1 GCA_903918705.1 uncultured Pseudomonadota bacterium | reverse complement strand
TGGGACGGCCCACCGCCGATGCGCAAGGAGTTCGATTCCGAAGGCTGGGTCAACGAGCACTTTGACTTTCAGGATTACCACCCGGAATGGCTCAACGACCTCGAAGCCCGCGGCGGTGGCATCGCCATCCGCCCGGAAGAGCAACGCTTCAGCCGGAAATCAAAAGATGAGAGCTGAAAACTACCAGGCCCGGCATCTGCCGCCCAGCCACGAATACGAGCTGAACTTCGGCCCCAACCACCCCGGCATCGAGGGCAACTACGCCCTCAAGGTGCGCCTGTCCGGCGACGTCGTGACCCACGCCCAGGCCGACGGCGGCTACCTGCATCGCGGTTTCGAGAAGTTGATGGAACAGCGCCTGTGGATCCAGAACATCGCCCTGGTGCCGCGTATCTGCGTGCCGGACCCGGCCCCCATGGAACTGGCCTATTCCACCGCCGTGGAAAACCTGTGCGGCCTGAACGTCCCGGTGCGGGCGCAATGGCTGCGGGTGTTGCAGATGGAGCTGTCGCGCATCGCCGCCCACCTGTTCACCTTCGGCGGCCACGCCGCCACCACCGGCATGTACAACACCATGTACTGGGGCGTGTCCGACCGGGATCTGGTGCTGGACCTGTTCGAGGAACTCAGCGGCGGCCGCGTCTACCACATCTACAACATGCCCGGCGGCGTGCGTAAAGACGTGCCGGAGGGCTTCCTCGGCCGCGTCTCGGTGTTCCTGGACTATCTGGAAACCCGGCTGCCGGACTACGACAACCTGTTCTTCACCAACCCGGTGTTCATCACCCGCGCCAAGGGTGTGGGCGTGCTGACCCAGGAACAGGCCCTGGAACTGGGGGTCACCGGCCCCAACCTGCGCGCCTGCGGCCTGGCCTTCGACGTGCGCCGCGACGACCCCTATCTGGTCTACGACCAGCTCGAATTCGACGTGCCCACCGAGGATGCCGGCGATGCCTGGGCGCGCACCCTGGTGCGCCGCGCCGAGTTGAAGGAAAGCATCAAAATCGTGCGCCAGGTGATCGCCCGCCTGCCCTCCATCCCCGGCGCCATCCGCGCCCCGATTCCCAACCCCCTGGCCTGGAACGTGCCGGCCGGCGAGTACTACGCCCGGGTGGAATCGTCCAAGGGCGAACTGTCCTGGTACGTGGTTTCCAACGGCGGCGCCAAACCCTGGCGCACCCACATCCGCGGCCCCTCCTCCATGCACGCGGTGCAGGTGCTGGAAACGTTGGCAAAGGGCGCCCGTCTCGAAGACGTGGCGCAAATCATGTTCTCTCTCGATGCTTGCCCGCCTGAAGTTGACCGCTGAGGCGGTCAACTTCGGGAATTTTGAATTTTGAATTTTTAATTTTGAATGGTGAATTTCTTTGTCTTCTGATGGGAATGTTGTTCTGGATAAGAGCTTTGCGTTTGCGGTGCGCATTGTGAAGCTCGCGCAATTCCTGCTTAAGGAGCGGGGAGAATCCGTGTTGTCCCGGCAGGTATTGCGATCCGGGACGAGCATAGGCGCCAATGTGGAAGAGGCGCAGGCAGCGCAATCCCGCAAGGATTTCATCTCCAAGTTGGCTATAGCCTCGAAAGAAGCGCGCGAAACCCGTTACTGGCTACGGCTACTTAAAGAAACCAACCAATTGGAAGCAAAACATGTCGCATCACTCCTCGAAGATTGTGAAGAACTCATTCGGCTGCTGACAGCCATCGTCAAGACCAGCCAGGAGCCATAACCGTGGCAGAACAAATTCAAAAATCAAAATTCAACATTCAACATTCGGATTCAGGGAGCATCCTGAATCCGCTGCGCGCGCTGTCCTTCTTCGCCCGCAAGCCGGTCACGGAAAAGCTGGAGCCGCGCCCGGCAGCCGAGCGTTATCGCGGTTTCCACGTCAACGACTGGGAAAAGTGCGTCGGCTGCTCCACCTGCCAGAAGGTGTGCGACAACGCCGCCATCACCATGGTCAAGGTGCCGGGCCTGGCCAACGACCCGGTCAAGGGCATCCGCGATCTGCGCCCGGCCATCGACTATGGCCGCTGCTGCTGGTGCGCCCTGTGCGTGGACCTGTGCCCCACCGGCTCCATCACCCTGACCCGGGAATACGTGCACACCTGCGTCGACGCGGACCTGGACAGCTACTTCGTCCTGCCCGACTCCAGCGGCATCCACGGCAAGCCCTTCCCCATCGGCTGGACCAAGGAAGCCGACAACGACATGGTGGACCACGACCGCCAGCCCATGGGCGAACTCGCCCCCGCAGCGCGCATCGGCAACTTCGCCGAGATGGTCAACGGTTACACGAAGCAGCAGGCCATCCTGGAAGCCTCCCGCTGCGTGCAGTGCGGCATGTGCCATGACGCCTGCCCCACCCGGATGCACGCGCCGGAATACATCCGCGCCATCTGGCAGGATGACCTGGAAGAGGCGGTGCGCCAGATCTACCGCAGCAACCCCTTCTCCCACGTCTGCGGCCGGGTCTGCACCCACCGTTGCGAGGACGCCTGTTCCATCGGCCATCGCGGCGAACCCATCGCCATCCGCTGGCTTAAGCGCTACGCCATGGACAACGTGGCGCCGGAACGCATTCGGGAAATCGCCGCCGAAGGCCGGGCTGACTTCACCACTGGGCGCCGCGTCGCCATCGTCGGCGCGGGACCGGCGGGCCTCACCGCCGCCTTCGACCTGGTGCGCCGCGGCCACCAGGTCACCGTGTACGAAGCGCTGCCCCGCGCCGGCGGCATGACCCGCTACGGCATCCCCGACTACCGCCTGCCGGCGGCAAGCCTGGACCAGGACGTGGCGGTCATCGCCAGTCTTGGGGTGGACATCCAGTACGACACCCGTATCGGCCGCGACCTCAGCATGGCCGCCCTGCGCAAGGATTACGACGCGGTGCTGCTGGCCATTGGCCTGTCCTTCGGCCGTTCCACCCGCATCCCCGGTAGCGACGCCGCCGGCGTGCATCGC
This sequence comes from uncultured Pseudomonadota bacterium, assembly GCA_903918705.1. Classification (GTDB taxonomy): domain Bacteria; phylum Pseudomonadota; class Gammaproteobacteria; order Burkholderiales; family Thiobacillaceae; genus PFJX01. The sequence continues at coordinate 6,168 of CAIXFP010000317.1, read as the reverse complement.
GCCGTGGACCTGCTGCGCGACATCGTCCTGGGCAAGCCTCTGGCGGTGCCGAAGCAGGTGGTGGTGATCGGCGGCGGCAACGTCGCCATGGACATTGCCCGGTCCCTGGCGCGTTTGCAGACTATCCAGCATGGCCAGGTGGGCATGACGTTGACGGCGGTGCAGGCGGAAGGCCAGTTCCCGGCTGACCCGGAAGAAATCAAGGAAGCCCTGGAAGAAGGCATTGCCATCCTGCCCGCCCGAGGACCGCAGAAGGTGGTTCTGGAGAACGGTGTGGTCAGTGGTCTGGAAAGCGCACGGGTGCTCTCGTTGCACGACGCCCAGGGCCGCTTCGCCCCCACCTACGACCTGGACGACATGCAGTTCCACGCCGGCGCCTGGGTGATCGAATCCATCGGCCAGATGAGCGACACCGACACCCTGCTGGGTACGGAACTCACAGAACAACTGGAATGGAACCGCGGCCGCTTGCAACTCGACGCCGCCGGCCGCACTTCGCAATCCTGGCTGTGGGCCGCCGGTGACATGGCCAACGGCCCCGACGTGGTGCATGCCGTCGCCGACGGCCACCGGGTCGCCGCCGACATCGACCGGGTTTTGAACGAAAAAGGCATACGAGCATGAGCGAGCATGAAGGCGCGGTGCATGGCTACGACCGCATCCGGGCGAAGAAAACCCTGAAGGAAGTCCTCGAAGTCGCCAGTTCCTTCGAGGCCACGGCGCGAGACTTCTACACCGGCCTGATCCCCAAGGTGAGCAAGAAACTGCGCTGGCTGGTGGAAGAACTGGCGGCGGAAGAAGCTGTCCACTTCAAGCTGTTCGCCGACCTCTCCGCCCGCCCCGATCTGGCCGAACAGATCGGCGCCTCGGTCACCACCCCGGCCAACGACCGCAAGTTCTCCGATGCCGTGCTGCTGCCCGACCTGGGCGAACACCCGGACGACCAGACCCTGCTGCGCTACGCCCTGGGCCGCGAGCACACCGCCATGGAGCAATATCAATCCCTGGCCGACGACACCGAACCCGGCCCCATCCACGACCTCTTCGTGTATCTCGCCAACGAGGAAACCAAGCACAAGAACGAGCTGGAACGGTTGTATTACGAGGTGGTGCACAGCGGCGGGGTGTGAGGCGGGTTGGCAAAGGGGAGGCGTAGTCAAGACTCTTCCTGCCACCCCGTTGCCGCGCCGGGCCGTGGTCGCCGGAGCACGGACCATCACTCGAGCCCGGTCCCGCCAGCGAGTGCGTAGCGGCCCCAGCCACGCGGTGAGCGTGAGCGAAGCATCTGGCGAACCTTCAGGGCAGGGAAGGGGGCGACTGTCGTTTCCAGGAAAATGAGCCACGGCTTCATTTCTACGCGACAGAAACAAGGATAATCCCCCGCGATCTGGCTACTGGAATCATGATGTCGCAGAATTGCCGGCCTGAGCCTTGGACCAGAATGCACAACCTGGAACCGTCAATGTCGCTGATTCCCCATAAATTCATAGGCCTTCGGACCTTCCCGCCCTCGCATACGCGGGCGGTGGCGCCATGAAGTTCCGCGCGACCCTTTCCCTGGCGGGCCTGGCCGTGTTGCTCTGGGTAAGCCTGGCCTGGCTGGAGTCCGAACACTATTCCAGCCAGGTGGCTAGCGCCGCCCTCAGCCGGGCGAATCGGGACGCGGCCCGGAGCGCCGAGGGCATCACCTTCGGCATCCAGCGCAGCCTTTATCTCATGCACGGCATCCCGGCGACCCTGGCCCGGGGCAATCGCGTCGTCCAGGCGCTGCATGCCGCTCCCGCAGCCGCGTGGGCTTCGCCGCAGCCGGAACAGCGCATAAAGATATTGACCGCCGCGCCGGCCCTGGCCGCCCTGGATCGCTACCTGGCGGATGCCACCCACGATCTTGGCGTCGTCAGCGTGCTCTGGCTGATGAACCGGGAGGGCATCTGCATCGCCGCCAGCAATGCCGGCAGTACGGAAAGCTTCGTCGGCACGGACTACGCCGACCGGGACTATTTCCAGATGGCGCGCCAGGGACAGCCCGGCCACCAATTCGCGGTGGGCCGCAAGACCAACGTGCCCGGTCTGTTTTTCTCGGCGCCGGTCATCGTCGACGGCCAGTTCATGGGGGCCATCGCCGCCAAGGTGGACCTGCCGTTCCTCAGGCTCTGGATCAACCAGGCCGACGCCTTCATCTCCGACAAATACGGCGTGGTCATCCTGGCCCGGAACAAGAACTACGCCATGCACACCCTGCCCGGTTCCAGCGTCGGCATGTTGAGCGAAAAAGTGCGTGGCGGGCGCTATCGCCTCACCCAGTTGCCCGAGCTGTCCTTGCGGCCCTGGGGCGACGCCCGTTATCCGGGGCTGCTGCGCATCGACAACGGAGCCATGCCCCAGGTGCGCCAGACCCACGATATGCCGGCGGAAGAGTTGGAGGTGCATGTCATCAGCGGGGTGCCGGAACTGGTGGATCTGGACGGGCAGCGCAACACCCGCTTCATGCTGGTGGCCGGGCTCGGTTCCCTGGTCATCGCCTTGCTGGCCGGGGCGCTCCTCTATGTGTTCGGCATTCGCGGCGCGCACCGCACCCTGGCCGCGCACAAGTCCCGTCTCGACGAGGCGCAGCGGCTGGCCCAGGTGGGGAGTTGGGAACTCGATGTGCCCACCCAGGCCATGGAATGGTCCGATCAGGTCCACCACATCTTCCTGACCAGCCCATCCCAGCAGCCCGCCAGCCTGGCGGCGTTCCTGGAAAGGATCCACCCTGACGACAGGGCGCAGGTCTCCGCTAACCTGGAACGTCTCTCCAGGGATGGGAGCAAGGTGGAGTTGTCCCACCGGATTACGCGCATGGATGGCGAGGTGCGCCGTGCTTACCTGCAGTTCGAGCCGGTCTTCGGAAAAAGTGGCGAAGTTGCCTCCGTGCTGGGCACGATCCGGGATGTCACGGAACAGGAGCACGCCGCGGAGGAACTGCGCCGGGCCAAGATCGAGGCGGAATCGGCCAATCGCCTGAAGAGCGAATTCCTGGCCAACATGAGCCACGAGATCCGCACCCCCATGAATGGCGTGATCGGCATGGTGGATCTGGCCCTGGATACCGAGCTCAACCACGAGCAGCGCGACTATCTCCAGATGGTCAAGTCGTCGGCGGAACACCTGCTCACCGTGATCAACGACATCCTGGATTTTTCCAAGATCGAGGCGGGAAAGCTGGACATCCAGGAATCGGACTTCGACCTGATCAACCTCATCGGCGAGACGGTCAAGGCCCTGTCTCCCCGCACCAGCCTCAAGGATCTGGAACTCACCTACGACCTGGGCGACGAGATTCCCCGCTACGTCAAGAGCGATCCCTCGCGCCTGCGGCAGATACTGATCAATCTGCTGGGCAACGCGGTGAAATTCACTGAGAAGGGGGAAGTGGGCGTCACCGTGCACAGCAGCGTCGCGGAAAAGGACCGGATCCGCCTGGATTTCACCGTGCACGATACGGGCATCGGCATCGCCGCCGACAAGCAGGTCGAGATCTTCTCCGCCTTTTCCCAGGCGGACGGCCAGATCAATCGCAAGTATGGCGGTACCGGCCTGGGCCTCACCATCACCAAGCAACTGATCGAGATGTTGGGTGGCGCCATCCATGTGGAAAGCACGCCCGGCCAGGGCTCCCGTTTCATCTTTTACATCTGGCTGCGGCGGGTGGAAGCGCCCGCCGACGTCAGCGCGCGGGAAGTCGCGCTCAATGGCCTGCGTGTGTTGATCGTGGACGACAATCCCACCAACCGCCACGTCCTGGCCCTGATGCTGGATCGCCTCGGGATCCGGCACGATGCCGCCGCGGAGGGGAATGCGGCGCTGTCCATGCTGGACCAGGCGCTGGCTTGCGGGACGCCCTATCACCTGGTTCTCATGGATGCGCGCATGCCCGGACGCGACGGCTTCGAAACCGCCGCGGCCATCCAGGACGATCCCCGCCATGCCGGCACCAGCGTGATGATGCTCACCTCCGCCGGCCAGCGTGGCGACGCCATGCGCTGCAAGTCGCTGGGGCTCAAGGCCTATCTGGGCAAACCCATCACCCTGAGCGAACTGCGCGATGCCATCGGCACCGTGGCGGGTTTGGCGCCCAACGCCGACAGCCGACTGGTTACTCGCCATACCCTGCGCGAACAACACAGCGGCTATTCCATCCTTCTGGCGGAGGACAACGCCGTGAACCAGAAACTGGCGGCAACCCTGCTGACCAAGCAGGGGCACCGGGTCAGCGTCGCGGCGAATGGTCTACTGGCCCTGGAAGCCTGGCGCGGCGGCGGCTACGACCTGATCCTGATGGACGTGATGATGCCCGAGATGGACGGTTTCGAGGCCACCCGCCAGCTTCGCGCGGAGGAACTGGCGGCGCGCCGCGCCGGCACCGCTCCGGACCGCATTCCCATCGTGGCCATGACCGCCAACGCCATGCAGGGAGACGAACAACGCTGTCTGGATTCCGGCATGGATGGTTATGTCGCGAAGCCCATCGAGCGGCTGAAATTGTTCCAGGAGATCGAGCGCGTCATGGCCGTGCGCCGCCCTTGAATCCAGGCGGCCGCCGCGTTCCGGCTGGGCATCGGCAAATTTTGCAAATAGCCCTCAACTTCCAGGCCGATCTGCCGAAGTAAACAGCGCGACATGGTCCCGCAAGACATGTCGCGGGACGGCTCGCGCTGCTTCGCATGTCTGATCGGCGGTGGCCGCATTGCCCTGGCTGCCGGTCTCGACTCGGCGCGGGCTGGCATATGAACTGCCGCACATCGAATGACCTGGAATCAGCCATGCGCATCAACCAGCCTGTGACGGACAGGGAGTATCTCCTTCCGGAAAACGCCCTGATCGTGTCCAAGACGGATCTGAAGGGTGTCATTACCTACGTCAACCGCGATTTCGTCGAGGCCAGCGGCTTCAAGGAACGCGAACTGCTCGGCGCGCCGCACAACATCCTGCGCCACCCGGACATGCCGGCGGCGGCGTTCCAGGATCTCTGGGCGACCCTGGAAGCTGGAAAGCCCTGGTCGGCCCTGGTCAAGAACCGGCGCAAGAACGGCGATCACTACTGGGTCGTCGCCAATGCCACGCCGATCTGGGAAAGCGGCCGCATCAGCGGCTACATGTCGGTCCGCACGCCGGCCTCGCGCGCCGCCATCGCGGCGGCGGAACAGATCTATCGCGACCTCCGGGAAAACCGGGCGCGGGGCGTCGCACTGCGCGAGGGCCAGGTGGTGAAGACCGGGTTCTCTTTGGGCCGGCTGCTCGCAGGCCTGCAACTGCGCCACATGTTCGCCGCCATGGCGGCCCTGGTGGCCGCGGTGATACTGCTGGGCACCGGCATCAACCTGCTCAACACCCGCAACAAGATGCTGTCGGAGCGGCAGGTCGCGGTGCGCCACGAGGTGGAGACCGCCCTGTCCCTGGTTGGCCGCTATGGCGGCCTGGCCCGGAGTGGTGCCCTGTCGGAGGCGGAGGCCCGGCAACAGGCGGCCGAGGCCCTCAAGACTCTGCGTTACGGCGGCTCGGAATACTTCTGGATCAACGACATGACCCCGCGCATGGTCATGCATCCGACCAAGCCGGAACTCGACGGCAAGGAACTGGGCGGCATCAAGGATCCCAACGGCCTTGCCCTGTTCAGCGAATTCGTCAAGGTCGTGAGCCAGCGCGGCGGCGGCTTCGTCGAGTACGAATGGCCCAAGCCCGGCGCCAGCGCGCCGCAACCGAAGATTTCCTACGTGCAGGGCTATGCACCCTGGGGCTGGGTGATCGGCTCCGGCATCTACGTCGACGACGTGCAGGCGGACTTCTGGCGGCAGACGCGATTCGAGGGCGGCGTGGCGCTGCTGGTGCTGGCGGCCTTGAGCCTGATCCTGTGGACCATCCTGCGGCACATGAACGGCAGCGTGCGGGAAACCATCGAAGTGGCCTTGCGGGTGGCGAGCGGGGATTTTCAGACCCAGGTCGAAATCCACAGCCGCAACGAGATGGGCAGCATCCAGCGCGCTCTGAAAACCCTGCAAATCAAGCTGGGCTATGACATCAACCAGTCGCGCCGCGACGCCGAAGAAATGCTCCGGGTCAAGATCGCCCTGGACAATGTCAGCACCGGCGTCATGATCGTCGACGCGCAGCGCCATGTCATCTATGCCA
>CAIXFP010000316.1 GCA_903918705.1 uncultured Pseudomonadota bacterium | reverse complement strand
CCTGGAGGCGTTCGCGGACTACCAGGCGAGCAAGGCCTGGACCTGGGAACACCAGGCCCTGACCCGCGCCCGATACTGCTGCGGCGATGTCCAGGTCGGCGAGCGCTTCGCGGAGATCCGCGAGAGCGTGCTGTGCGCCGAGCGCGACCCGGACAAGCTGCGCGCCGATGTCCTCGCCATGCGCCAGAAGATGCTCGACGGCCACCCCAACCCCTCCGGCCTGTTCGACCTCAAGCACGACCGCGGCGGTCTGGTGGACGTGGAGTTCGCCGTGCAATACCTGATCCTGGCCCATGCCCGGCTGCATCCGGAGTTGCTGGCCAATCTCGGCAACATCGCCCTGCTGAAACGTGCCGGGACTTTGGGCCTGATTCCGGAAGATCTGGCCCTGGCCGCCGGCGATGCCTACCGGGAATTACGGCGCCGGCAACATGCCGTCAAGCTGCAGGGCGCGGAACACGCCCGCGGCGAGCACGGTGGCCTGAGCCAGGAGATCGCCGCCGTCCTGGCGTTGTGGCGGTCGGTACTCGGGTAGGGTGCTAGACCGCCTCGTCCTTCAGTTCCCGCGCCAGCAGGGCGGCCACGGCTTCGCGGGGCGGCATGGCGCCGCGCAGGATGCCGGCCACGGCCTGGGTGATGGGCATGTCGACCGCTAGGGAGTCGGCCAGAAGGGCAAGTTCCTGGGCGGTGACGACGCCTTCGGCGACGTGGCCCAGCTCGCGCAGGGCGCCTTCCAGGCTTTCACCGGCGGCCAGGCGCTGGCCGAGCTGGCGGTTGCGGGAAAGGTCGCCGGTGCAAGTGAGGATGAGATCGCCCATGCCGGACAAGCCCATGAAGGTTTCCGGCCGCCCGCCCAGGAGCAGGCCCAGTCGGGTGAGTTCGGCCAGGCCGCGGGTGACCAGGGCGGCGCGGGCGTTGAGGCCGAAGCCCAAGCCGTCGGAGATGCCGGCGGCGATGGCGATGACATTCTTGACCGCGCCGCCCAACTCCACCCCCACCACATCGGTGCTGGCATAGAGGCGTAGGCGCGGGTCGTGCAGCGCCTGGGCGGCGGCGCGAGCAAATTCGGCGTCGCGGGAGGCGACAGTAAGGGCGGCGGGCAGGCCACGCGCCACTTCCAGGGCGAAGCTGGGTCCGGACAGGGCGCCGGCCGGAGGGTGTTCCGGCCAGGCCTGTTCCAGCACCTCATGGGGCAACAGGCGGGTACCCGCCTCGAAGCCCTTGCACAGCCAGATCAGCGGTGTGCTGACGGCGCCCTCGCGCAAGGTTTGCAGCAACGCCCGGAAACCGCTGCTGGGCACCGCCGCGATCAGCCAGTGGGCGGCATCCAGCACTGCGGCGAGATCCGCGCTCGGCTCCAGGCCGGGCGGCAGGGTCTGGCCCGGCAGGTAACGGGCGTTGACCCGGTCCGCCCGCATCGCCTCCGCGTGGTCCGGCGAGCGGGTCCACAGGCGCACCCGGTGGGTGCCGGCCAGGCGGATGGCCATGGCCGTGCCCCAGGCGCCGGCGCCCAGTACGGTGACGTTCATGGGCGGCAAAACCCGGCTCAGTTGGGCTGGCCGGCGGCCTGAGCCTGTTGCTGCTGCTGTTGCATGTAGAGGACTTCGAAGTTGACCGGTTGCAGCAGCAGGGGCGGGAAGCCGGCCTTGAGCACGGCGTCGGAGATGGCTTCGCGAGCGTAGGGGAAGATGATGTTGGGGCAGCCGACGGCCAGGGCCGGTTCCATGGCTTCCGCAGGGATGTGCTGGATGCGGAAGATGCCGGCCTGCTGCAGTTCCACGAGGAAGGCGATCTTGTCCTTGATCTTGGCGGTGATGGTGATGGACAGGACGCACTGGTAGATGCCGTCCTCGATCTTGTCGCTCTGGGCGTTGATCTGCATTTCCATCTGCGGCTGGTCGCGCTCGAGGAAAATGGCCGGGGCATTGGGGACTTCCACGGAAAGATCCTTGACGTAGATCTTTTCGATGTTGAAAACGGGCACGTCTTGCGGCTGGGCTTGCTGGTCGGTCATGGTGAGTTCCGGTTAGGGGTGGATTGAGCCGCGCATTATATCGTTGCCGCATGACCGGATACCGTCACCGGAAATATACCAGGCGAGGCAGTCCCGGCCGAAAGGCCGCACCGGCCGTTTCCCTCAACGCTGCACGTTGTAGGGCTTGACGCCAAAGTCCTGCAGATAGGCCTGGGCCAGTTTTTCCGCGGCGGCGGGCGTGGCGAAGGGGCCGGCCTGGACCTTGATGAGATTGCCCGCAGCAAGTTGGTCGATGCCGGGCAGGTCGCTGCCGAAGCGGGTCTTGACCCGGGCGGCGAGGGCCTCCGCCGCGGTGTTGCTGGACAGGGCGGCGAACTGCAGATAGAGGCCGGGGGCTGCGGCCACCGGCGCCGTGGCGGCGGGGGTCTTGCCGCTCACCCGGATCGGCTGCACGTCGAGTTCTTCGTGGATGCGCGCGGCGGCGCTGTTGGCGGCGTCGGCGCTGAGGAAGGGGCCCGCCTGGACCTTGTGCAGGCTGCCCACCACCAGACTCATCACGCCGGGAAGTTCCTTGGACAGCTTGGCCGTGGCGCGGGCCAGCAGGGCCTCGGCGGAAACCGGGTTGGCGTAGGCGCCCAGTTGCAGGTAGATCGCCTCGCCGGGTTGCGGCGCGCCCGACTGCGGCACATCGACCGCCGGCGCCTGGGCCTGGGCAATGAAGGAATCCGGCGCGGTATCGGCGCTGACCAGTTCCACTTCCACCGGCGTGACTTCCTTCAGCGCATCCAGTTTGTAGGCCGCGGTATAGGACAGGTCGATGATGCGGCCTTCGTGGAAGGGGCCACGGTCGTTGACCCGCACCACCACGCTCTGGCCGGTGTTCAGGTTGGTGACCCGGGCATAGCTGGGAATCGGCAGGGTGGCATGGGCCGCGGTCATGGCGTACATGTCGTAGGGCTCGCCGGAGGACGTGTTCTTGCCGTGGAATTTGCGCCCGTACCAGGAGGCGAGGCCCTTCTCCTTGTAATGCTCGCCGGGGGTCAGCGGGCTGTAGGTCTTGCCCAGCACCTTGTAGGTGTCGTTGGCGTAGGGATGCAGCGGTTCGGTCTTGGGCACGGCGTCGGGCACCTGGTCGAGGTTGACCGGCACCTTGCGGCCGGGGCCGTCGTCCTTGTAGTAGCCGCCGCCCTTGAACGGAGGCGCCACGCTGTCGCCATGGGCGCTCTGCGCCGGTTGCGTCTTCTGGGCGTTCTTCTCGGTCACACTGGCGCAACCGGCCAGGTAAGCGGCAACCGCAAGGGCGATCAGGGGGGTACGCAGGTGCATCGG
>CAIXFP010000315.1 GCA_903918705.1 uncultured Pseudomonadota bacterium | reverse complement strand
TGTAGGCCAGCCATTGAGCCACGAAATCGTACTGGTCCCGGGTGCCGATACGCTCCATACCGTGGAAGGCAATACCGCACACTGCGCCATCGCGAGTGGTGTGGGGATCCGGCGCGGTCGAAGACCCTATTGTGGGCCTGCTGGTGCTAAGTCGTATTTATTACTGTTACAGCGCCATCCGCACCGCGTCTTCCACATCCACCGCCACCGGACGCGACACACCCGGTTCCGGCATGGTGACTCCCACCAGGTTGTGGGCCATTTCCATGGTCAGGCGGTTGTGGGTGATGAAGAGGAACTGGGTTTCCGCCGACATCTTGGTGACCAGAGCGCAATAACGCTCGGTATTGCTGTCGTCCAGGGGCGCGTCCACCTCGTCCAGCAGGCAGAACGGCGCCGGGTTGAGGCGGAAGAAGGCGAACACCAGGGAGAGGGCGGTGAGCGCCTTTTCACCGCCGGAAAGCAGGTGGATGGAACTGTTCTTCTTGCCCGGCGGCTGCGCCAGCACGGTGAGGCCGGCGTCGAGGATTTCCTCACCGGTGAGGGTAAGTTGCGCTTCGCCGCCCCCGAACAATTCGGTGAACAGGGTTTTGAATTCACGGCTGACCTTGTCGTAGGTTTCCTTGAGACGCAAGCGGGTTTCCGCGTCGATGCGGCGGATGGCCTCCTCCAGGGTTTGGGCGGCGGTTTCCAGGTCTTCCGCCTGGGCGTCGAGATACTGCTTGCGCTCGCTCGCGGCGGTGAGTTCGTCCAGCGCCGCCATATTGACCGGCCCTAACGCGGCGATTTCGGCTTCCAGGCGGTTGAGTTCGTTCTTCAGCCAGGTTTCGCTGCGCTGGGCGATGCCTGCCTCCTGGGCAGCCACTTCCAGGTCCGCCTCCACCACGCCTTCCAGTTCCTCCGCGTAGCGGGCTTCGTTCAGGTGTGCTTCCTGGAGCTTGAGTTCCAGGGCCACTTCCCGCTCCTTCAGCGGTTCCAGGGCACGTTCCGTGGTGATGCGGGCGGTGTCCAGTTCGCGCAAGGCGGCGTTGGCCCCTTCCAGGGTCTCCCGCGCGGCGGTCAGCGCGGCTTCCGCCACTTGGCGGCGTGCCAGGGCGGCATCCAGGGCCGCGAGGGCGGGAGTCTCCTGGGCCTGGTCCAGTTCCGCCTGGAGCCGCGTGGAGGCCTGGGCCAGGTCTTCCAGGCCGCGGGCGGCGCGCTGCTGGCGCTCGTCCAGCTCCTTCAGGCGGGCGGTCAGGGAGCGCACCAGGAAGGCCGCTTCCTGAGCCTCGCGCTCGGCCTGGCGCTGGCTCTCGCGCACCCCGTGCAACTTCTGCTCGGCGGTCTGGCGCGCGGCGCGTGCTGAAACCAGGCGTTCATGGACTTCTTCCTGCTGTAACTCCGCTTCGCGCTGGCGCTCGCTGGCCTCGTTCCAGGCTTCCTCGTCCACGGCCAACTGGTCGTAGATTTCGTTCAGTTCCTTCTCGATCTGGGCGCGGCGTTCGGCCACCCGGCGCGCGGCTTCCTGGACCCGTATCAGGCTCACCTGGAGTTCGTGTACCCGATCCTGGGCCTGGGCCAGTTGCACCTGTAGAGACTCCCCCTGGCGGCGCGCGGTCTGCTGGGCCGATTCGGCCTGGACCACATCCTCGGCCACTTCGTCGACACTGTTCCGGGCGATTTCCAGGTCAAGTTCCAGTCGCTCGATTTCGCGTGCGCGGGCGATCAACCCCTGATGGCCTTTTTCCGGGGCATTGAAAATCAGGCTGTCGCGGCTCACCCGGTGGCCGTCACGGGTGGCGATGAAGCCGCCCGCCGGCAGCTTGTCGCGCTGGTTGATGGCATCTAGCAGGCTGTCGGTCGCCCAGGCCAGGGCGAGGCGGTCGGCAAGGAAGCGGGCGATCAGGGGATCGTCCGTGTGGATCAGATCGGGGAGAGGGTTGAGATCCCCCTCTCCCCATGGGAGAAGGGCTAGGGGTGAGGGAACTCCCGTCGATGGACCAACCCCTGTTTCCTCTCCCACAGCCCCTCTGATGGAACCCCCAAGCAATCGACTAGGCAGCCAAACGACGGCCGCCAAGTCGCTGCTTGCCCCGGAGGGGGAGGGGAGCAGCAACTCGAACCTTGCCTCCGGCGGCTGCTCCGCCCAGGTTTTTTCCGCTTCCACCGCCAAGGCCGCCATGGCTTCGCCCAGGGCCGCTTCCACCGCGGTTTCCCAGCCCTCTTCGACACGGATCTTCTGCCACAGGCGCGGCACCGATTCCAGGCCGAGACGCTGCAACCAGGCCGCGCCCTCGCTTTCCGCCTGGTGGGCGCTGTTCTGCAATTTTCTCAGGGCGCCGGCTTCCGCTTCCAGGCGATGCAGTTCGCGATTGGCTGCATCCTGGGCCTGGCGCGCCTGGCGCAGGCGTGCCTCGTGCTGCGGCCCTTCGGCACGGGCGGCTTCGAGATAGTCGCGCAAGCGATCGACCCGCTCCTGTTCGGCTTCCAGCGCCATTTCCTGGCGCTCGGCTTCAGACTCGTCGTTCTGTACCAGGCGCTCCTGTTCCTGCAGCAAGCGCAATTCCCGTGCCTTCAACTGGCCGATGGCGCGTTCGGCGTGGGCGGCGTTGGCTTCTTCCAGTTGCGCCGCCTGCTCCAGTTGCGCCAGATCCCGTTGTACCTCGGCCACCGCGGCCTGGGCCCGCTGCATGTCGGCATCCACTTCCGGCAAATGGTCGCTGGCCTGGGCGGCGCGCTCCGAGAGAATCTCCGCCTGCTCCTCGGCCTGTTCCAGATCGTGGCGGCGCTGTTTGCTTTCCTCCTCGGCCCCCTGGCGTTCCGCCTCGGTCGCGGCCTGGCGCTCGCCGGCCAGGCGGATTTCCTGGGTCAGACGTTCACGGGTGGCGTGCAGGTGGCGCAACTCCTGCTCCACCCGGGACACCTCGCCGCTTTCCTCGTAGAAGTGGGCTTGCGCCTGGTTGAGAGCCTCGGTGGCACTGAACTGGTCGAGGCGCCGGCTTTCCAGTTCCGCTTCCAGCCGGCGCAGATCGGCGGTCTTGGCCTCGATCTCGTTCTTCGCCGCTTCCCTCTGCCGCGCCAGTTCGGCCTGGCGCGCCTGGGCCTCGCGCTTGCGGGTGAGGGCCAGGAAGCTAATCTTCAAGGTGCGGTCGGCATCCAGGCCGAAGAAGCGGCGCGCCACCTCAGCCTGCACCCCGAGTTTGTCCAGTTGCCGGCCGAGTTCCTCGCGAATGTCGGAAACCCGGTCCAGGTTTTCCCGGGTGTC
>CAIXFP010000314.1 GCA_903918705.1 uncultured Pseudomonadota bacterium | reverse complement strand
CTCGCCCACCAGCGGCATCATCGGCACCTGAGAGGCGTGCCGGCGAGGCGCCGGCGCTACATGACAGACCACTTACATCACCGCGGCATCCGCTCCTTCGTCCTGCGCGCCGGCCGCATGGGTAGTGGCCAGGCGCGCGCCCTGGCGGAACTGGGTCCGCGCTTCGTGCTGCCCTACCAGGAAACGATCCTCGACCTGGACGCCGCCTTCGGCCGCGCCGCCCCCAAGGTGGTGGAAATCGGCTTTGGCATGGGCCACGCCACGGCCAGCATCGCCGAGGCGCAGCGGGAAACCGACTTCCTCGGCATCGAGGTGCACGAACCCGGTGTGGGCGCCCTGTTGAAGCGCATCGAGGAACTGGATCTCTCCAACCTGCGCATCGTCCAGCACGACGCCGTGGAAGTGTTCCAGCACATGCTGGCCGACGCCAGCCTGGACGGCATCCACATCTTTTTCCCCGACCCCTGGCACAAGAAGCGCCACCACAAGCGCCGCCTGATCCAGCCCGAATTCGTCGCCCTGCTGGTGGAGAAGATCAAGCCGGGCGGCTATCTGCATCTGGCCACCGACTGGGAGGACTACGCGCGGCAGATGCTGGAAGTGCTGGCCGCCGAAGCACTCCTGGAAAACACCGCCGAGGGCTACGCGCCGCGGCCCGACTACCGGCCGCTGACCAAATTCGAACAACGCGGCTTGCGCCTGGGCCATGGCGTGTGGGATCTGGTGTTCAAACGCCGATAACCACGTTTCCGTAGCCGGGATGCCGCTCAAACCCCATTTTGTGAAGTATCCAGCCAGGCTTTGAACAGCCGGGCCGGCGCCGCCGCCATCAGGCTCCAGCCGAGGAAGGCGGTGAAGCCGGCGATGGCGGTATCCGAGTCGAGCACGCCCCAGCGGGAGAAAATCTCGCTCCAGTCGTGTTCGCCGCCCCCCACCAGAGGCAGCAGATGGGTACGGGCGTCAGCCATGTAGCGGGCCACGTTGAGCAGGTTCTCGCCCAGCCAGACCAGGCCGAAGACGTATCCCACCGCATCGCCGCCGCGCTTGAAGTGGAAAGTCACCAGGGCGGGAAACAGCAACTGGAACAGGGTGCCGCCATAGACCATGAGGCGATGGCTGAAGAGGCCGACGATGGGATGGCCTGCCTCGTGGATCACAAGGTTGGCGCTGTCCAGAATGGGCACCCAGTCCTGGCCGGATTTGAATCGGACGATGGTGATGAGCAGGGCGAAGCCCGCCACGCCGAGGAAGGCGGTCAGGGTCACGGGACGGGGAGCGGAATCAGTGGGCATGGTTCTAACTGTAGCGCCGGCGTCTCGCCGGCTTGTTCTTCTAGTAAAAGTAACGATGCCGACGAGATGCCGGCGCTACATCAATCGCGATAGCGTCCGTAGGTGTAGTGCGCCGCGCAGGCGCCTTCGCTGGACACCATGCACGAGCCCATGGGGTTTTCCGGTGTGCACACCGTGCCGAAGATCTTGCAGTCCTGCGGCCGCTTCACG
>CAIXFP010000313.1 GCA_903918705.1 uncultured Pseudomonadota bacterium | reverse complement strand
CGCATTCGCCCTCGCGGCAGCCATAGGTGATGCCGGCGCCGACCTTTTCCGAGATTTCGATCAAGCGGGTTCCGGCGGGGACACTGACGGTGACGCCGATGTCTTCGAAGGTGACGTTTGCCTTGGGCATGGGGATTCCTTGGGTTAGTTGACGGGTGAGGCGGCGATTCGGTTGTCCGGCGTGGGGGTCTGCATGAGTTCTTCCATGGAGATCACCTGGCGCTTCGCGGAGCCGGTGAGGTGTTCCGCCAACTGGTGGCCCAGCAGCCAGCACTGGGCTAGTTCCGCATCATTAGGAATCAGCTTGGCCTTGACCCCCCGCACCGGCACCCGCAGCTTGAGGCCGCGCAAGCGGTCTTCCACCATGGCCACGGCTTCGCCAGTCCAGCCGTAGGAGCCGAAGGCCGCCCCCAACTTGTCCTTGATGTTGACCACGGCCAGGGAGGAGAGCAGATCCCAGATGGGCTTCACCGCGTCGCCGTTGATGGTGGGGGAGCCGAACACGATGCAGTCGGCTTCCTCGATCAGGTCGACGAAGGGCGCGACTTCACCGCCCTGCAGGTCGTACAGGCTGGCGCGCACGCCGTTCACGTCCTCGGCGCCGTCGCGCACCGCCTGGGCCATGCGCGCGGTATTTCCATAGCTGCTGATGTAGAAGATCAGCACGGTCTTCGCCCGATTCGCCGCCTCGTTATGCAAAAGGGGCGCGGCCAGTTGCCGGTAGCGCTGCACATAAGTGCGTGGTGCATCGCGCAGGATTGGGCCGTGGGCAGGGGCGATCAGCTTCAGTTCCAGGGGCTCGATCAGGTCCAGGCCGGCGCGGACGTGCTCGCGGAAGGGCCGCATTATGTGCTGGTAGTAGTACTCGAAGGAGAAGCGGAAATCCCCCACCCGGTCGTTGAACAAGCGACTGTCGCAGAAGTGGCAGCCGAACACGTCGCCGGAGAACAGGATGGCTTCCTCGTTCAGGTAGGTGCACTGGGTGTCCGGCCAGTGCAGGAAGGGGGTGTTGAGAAAGGTCAGGGTGCGCCCGCCCAATTCGACCCGGGCGCCGGTGGTCACCGGGATGTATTCCAGGGTCTCGCTCTTGAGCAGGCCCTTCAACATGGTCTGGGCCTTCACCGAGATGAACACGCGGGCGTTGGGCGCGCGCCGCATCAGTTCCGGCAGGGCGCCGGTGTGGTCCGGTTCCAGGTGGTTGAGGACGATGGCGGTGATTTCGTCGTAGGCCGCCACCTGTTCCAGATTCGCGAAGAAGGTGTCGGCGAACTCAGCCCTCACCGTGTCGATCACCGCCACGCCTTTCTCGCCGCGCACGCAGTAGGCGTTGTAGGTGGTGCCGTTGGCGGTCTTGAGGATGACGTCGAACACCCGCAGTTGCGGGTCCAGGGCGCCAATCCAGTGGACGCCGGGGGCGATGGCGACCGGGGCATTCATCGGGCGGATACGCCGCGAGAGTAGGTTGGGCAAAGCAGAGCGTGCCCAACAGCAACGGAACAGTTGGGCACGGCATGAAGCTGCCTTTGCCCAACCTACACAAAATACAGGGAGAAGGTGGGGATGGTGTAAATATCCGCAAGCCGGCCATCTATACCAAGGAACAGATCCTGGCCTACAGCAACGGCAACCCTTCCGAGGGGTTCGGCGAGCGCTACCGTCCCTTCGACAGCGACCGCAAAATTGCCCGTCTCCCCGGTCCGCCGTTCCAGTTCATG
>CAIXFP010000312.1 GCA_903918705.1 uncultured Pseudomonadota bacterium | reverse complement strand
CGACACCCATTTCGGCTTCAAGACCGTCGCGGAAGAGGAAAAGGCCGCCCGCGTCGCCGAGGTGTTCCACTCCGTAGCCAATCGCTACGACGTGATGAACGACCTCATGTCCATGGGGATGCACCGCCTGTGGAAGCGTTTCCTCTCCCTGCATGCGCGGGTGCGTCCGGGAGCGAAGATCCTCGACATCGCCGGCGGCACCGGCGACATCTCGCGGCTGCTGGCCCAGGATGCCGGCCCCACCGGCGAAGTGTGGCTGACCGACATCAACGGCTCCATGCTGGGCGTGGGCCGCGACCGCATGCTGGACCACGGCCTGATGCTGCCGGTGGCCCAGTGCGACGCGGAGAAGCTGCCCTTCCCGGAAGACTACTTCGACCTGGTGACGGTGGCCTTCGGCCTGCGCAACATGACCCACAAGGAACTGGCCCTGGCCGAGATGCGCCGGGTGCTGAAACCCGGCGGCAAGCTCATGGTGCTGGAGTTCTCCAAGGTCTGGAAACCGCTGGCGCCGCTCTACGACACCTACTCCTTCCAGGTGCTGCCGCGCCTGGGCGACCTGGTGACCAAGGACGCGGAAAGCTACCGCTACCTGGCCGAGTCCATCCGCATGCACCCGGACCAGGAAACGCTCAAGGGCATGATGGAGTCGGTGGGCTTCGCCCGTTGCGACTTCTTCAACCTCACCGCCGGGGTGGTGGCCCTGCACGTGGGGTACAAGGTTTGAAGCGCATCGTCATTCCCGCGAATGCGGGAATCCAGAACGTGGGGCTGATTGAAGTTTGATGAACAAACTGGATTCCCCCTGCGGGGACGATGCCCGCCTACGCGGGAATGACGGAGAAATGGAATGAACACCCAACCGGTCAAGGAATTCCTGCTGGAATTGCAGGAGCTTATCGTCGAACGCATGGAGCAGATCGACGGCAGGCCGTTTCGTCGCGACACCTGGGAACGCCCGGAAGGCGGCGGCGGTATCAGCCGCCTGATCGAGGACGGCGATTTCCTCGAGCGGGGCGGGGTCAACTTCTCCCATGTCACTGGCGACAAGCTGCCCCCCTCGGCCACCGCCCACCGTCCGGAACTGGCGGGCCGCACCTGGCAGGCCATGGGCGTGTCCCTGGTGATGCACCCGCGCAATCCCTTTGTTCCCACCACCCACATGAACGTGCGCTGCTTCGTCGCCGAGAAGCCGGGCGAGGCGCCGGTGTGGTGGTTCGGTGGCGGCATGGACCTCACCCCTTATTACGGTTTCGAGGAAGACGCGGTGCACTTTCACGCCATGTGCAAGCGCGCCCTCGACCCCTTCGACGAGAGCTACTACCCCCGCTTCAAGCAGTGGTGCGACGAGTACTTCTTCCTCAAGCACCGCAATGAGCCGCGCGGCATAGGCGGGATATTCTTCGACGATCTCAACGCCGGGGGCTTCGATTCCTGCCTAAACCTGATCGAAAGCGTCGGCGACCATTTCCTGGCGGCCTACCTGCCCATCGTCCAGCGCCGCGGCGACTTGGCCTACGGCGAACGTGAGCGCGACTTCCAGGCCTACCGGCGCGGCCGCTACGTGGAATTCAATCTGGTGTTCGACCGCGGCACCCTGTTCGGCCTGCAATCCGGCGGTCGCACCGAGTCCATCCTGATGTCCATGCCGCCCATCGTGAAATGGCGCTACGACTGGAAGCCCGAGCCGGGCAGCCCGGAAGCGCGCCTCTACAGCGATTTCCTGCGGCCGCGCGACTGGCTCGCCGAGTTTCCGAACTGAGTGCCGATGACCGTTGATACCCAGCCCAACGGCGAGCCGGGCGAAGACGCCGGCGCGCCAGCCCGGGCGCTTCCGCCCGACCCGCTCAAGCGCAAGAAGCGCCGTTTCCTGTTCGGCGTCCTGATCGGGTTGCTGATCATCGCCGGCGCGGTGGTGGCTGCCTACGAATTGATCGCCTCGCCATTCCAGGCCATGTTGCTCGCGGGTTACGGCAAGCGCCTGACCTTCCAGACCGGAGCCGGCGAGAACCCGGCGCTGCGGGTGCCGAAATTCGGCCCCTACAACCTGCGCAACGGTTATACCGGCTTGCCGGACTTCGAGCGCCGCCTGAAGGAGCAGGGCTTCGAGGTCACCGCCCAGGCCCGCATCTCCCCGGAGATGAAGCAAATCCTCGATTACGGCCTGTACCTGCCCTACAAGGAAAAATCCGTCACCGGCCTGTCCCTGCTCGATTGCAGCGGGCGCAGCCTGCATGAGGCGCGCTATCCGCGCTACAGCTATCCCGATTTCACTGCCGTGCCGCCGGTGATCGCCAACACCCTGCTGTTCATCGAGAACCGGGAACTGCTCGACCCCAACCATCCCCAGCGCAACCCGGCCGTGGAATGGGACCGCCTGGGAGAAGCCATCCTGGAGAAGGCGATAAAGACCGTGGACCCGCGCCGCAACGTGCCGGGCGGTTCCACCCTGGCCACCCAGATCGAGAAATACCGCCACTCGCCCGATGGCCTGACCATGACGGCCACCGACAAGCTCACCCAGATGGCCTCGGCGTCGCTCCGTGCCTACCTGGATGGCGAGGACACCCGCGCCAGCCGGCGCCGCATCGTGCTCGACTACCTCAACACCGTGCCCCTGGCGGCGGCACCCGGCTTCGGCGAGGTGAACGGCATCGGCGAGGGCCTGGAAGGTTGGTTCGGCCTGGATTTCGACCAGGTCAACAAACTGCTCAATCCCCCCGGAAACAGCCGGGACGCGGCACGGGCCTACAAGCATGTGCTGGGCCTGCTGATCTCGCAGCGCAAGCCGTCCTATCACCTGCTGGCCGGTCGCAAGAGCCTGAACGCCTACACCAACACCTACCTCCGGATCTTGGCGACGGCCCACGTCATCACGCCGGAATTTCGCGACCTGGCGCTGAAGGAAAAGATCGCCTTTCACGCCAGCAACAAGAAACCCACGACGGGCGGCTTCGCCGAGAACAAGGCCGCCAGCACCCTGCGCGTGGAACTGGCGCAACGCCTGGGCCTGGGGTCCAGCCTGTACGACCTGGACCGTCTCGACCTGAAAGCCAATGCCACCCTGCACGCGGCCACCCAGAAGAGCGTCTCCGCGTTCCTGCGCCGCCTCTCCGACCCGGTGGTGGTGGAAGCCGCCGGCCTTTATGGGCATTTCCTGCTGGCGCCGGAAAACGACCTGTCCAAGCCCATCTACAGCTTCACCCTGTACGAGAATACCGACGACGGCGCCCTGCTGCGAGTCCAGGCCGACAACCTGGACCAGCCCTTCGACATCAACAAAAGCGCGAAGCTGGACATGGGTTCCTCGGCCAAGCTGCGCACCCTCATCACCTACCTGCAACTGATCACCGAGTTGTACGACGAGTACGCCGACCTGTCGCGCGAGGAACTGCAGGGCCTGAAGATCGCCGACAAGGATCTGCTGATGCATTGGGTACGCGACTATCTCCTGCATACCGAGGACAAGTCCCTCACGCCGATGCTGCTGGCGGCGATGTCGCGCACCTATTCGGCCAGCCCGGCGGAGGCCTTCTATACCGGTGGCGGGGTGCACCGCTTCCACAACTTCCAT
>CAIXFP010000311.1 GCA_903918705.1 uncultured Pseudomonadota bacterium | reverse complement strand
TCCTTGCCGCTGCCGGTTTCGCCCAGGAGCAGCACCGGGGTGTCGGCGCGGGCCACCCGGTCCACGGCCGCCATCACCTCGGCCAGGCCGGCTTCGGCGCCGACGATGCTGTCGCCGATGTCCTGGCGTTTCAGGCGCAGCAGCAGGGCCTGGCGTTCGGCTTCCGCCGCCTCGCGGCCGCTGGACAGGCCGCGCCAGCGCAGTTCGTTGGCGAGAGCGGCTGCGCAGGGCTCGCGTAGCGCGGCGGCGGCTTCCGCGGCGGCGGGCTGGGCCAGCAGCAGCAGCCCCACCTCCGCGTCCTGAGCCAGCCCGGCCAGGGCCAGCGGACTGCGCCAGGCGTCGGGGAACAGGCCGGGGTAACGTCGTTCCGCCTCCGCTGCCGTGCCGGACCAGACCTCGCCGGCGCGGGCAAGGCGCAGCAGGACGTTGCGGAGTTCCGGCGTCGGCTCGAGACGGCGTGTTTCATTCCACGCCGCGGTGGCCGCCGGGCCGGGAGGAGCGAGCTCGGCCAGGGTTTCCAGGCTCAGGGTGGCGGCATCCAGGCGGCGGATGGCCAGGTGCGCCGTGACGGCCCGCGCCTCGCGCAGGCCGGCGACGAAATCCGCCAGGCGCGGCAGTTGCGCGGCCAGGCGCCAGGCCAGGTGTTCCAGATGGGTCAAAGCGCCTCCGGCGCCGTGGCGTCGCCCGCCCGTCGGAACGCGCGACTATCCCTCTCCGCCGGGCAGAATGACGGACGACTCTCTGAACTAACCGCGCTTTTCGTCACCATGAGCATGAACGCCGCATCGACCCTGAAGCTGAGCTTGAACGCAACCGCGGCAGTATAGCGGCCAGCACCTCGCCACCGTTTCCGATTCCCCCGTGGCGCCCGGCAAAATCCCTGCCGCGACGCCCGCCGGCGTATTCTCGCCACATCGGTCGCCATGACCTTAACCGACAAGCCGATGTCTTCCCCACTCTTTCCCTTCGACAACACCTACGTCAGCGACCTGCCCGGCTTCTATGCGCCTTGCCGGCCCGCGCGCGCGCCGGCGCCGAGCCTGCTGTTCCTCAACCGCGGCCTGGCGGAGGCATTGCGCCTGGACCTCGCCGGCCAGGACGATGCCGCGCTGGCGGCGATGTTTGCCGGCAACGCGCTTCCCGAGGGCGCGCAGCCCATCGCCCAGGCTTACGCCGGCCATCAGTTCGGACATTTTTCGCCGCAACTGGGCGACGGCCGCGCCCTGCTGCTCGGGGAGGTCGTTGACCGCCATGGCCGGCGCCGCGACATCGCCCTGAAGGGTTCGGGGCGCACCCCCTTCTCCCGCAACGGCGACGGCAAGGCGGCGCTGGGGCCGATGCTGCGCGAGGTGCTGATCGGCGAGGCGATGCACGCCCTGGGCATACCCACCAGCCGCGCGCTGGCGGTGGTGGCGACCGGTGCGCCGGTCCAGCGCGAGCGCCCGCTGCCCGGCGCCATCCTCACGCGGGTGGCCGCGAGCCACCTGCGCGTGGGCACCTTCCAGTATTTCGCCGCCCATGGCACGCCGGACCAGGTACGCCAGCTCGCTGATTACGCCATCGCCCGCCACGATCCCGATCTGGCGGACAGCGCGGACCGCTATCTGGGTTTCCTGCGCGCCGTGGCCGAGCGCCAGGCCGCCCTCGTGGCGCAATGGATGCACGTGGGCTTCATCCATGGGGTGATGAATACCGACAACATGAGCATCCCCGGCGAGACCATCGACTATGGCCCCTGCGCGTTCATGGAGGCCTTCGATCCGGGCGCGGTGTTCAGTTCCATCGACGAGGGGGGGCGCTACGCCTACGCGGAACAGCCGCGCATCGCCCGCTGGAACCTGACCCGCCTGGCCGAGGCCCTGTTGCCCCTGATCGACCCCCAGGAAGGCCGGGCGATCGCGCTGGCCAGCGAGGTTCTCGATGCCTTCCCCACGCGCTACCGGCAACACTGGCTGGCCGGACTGCGCGCAAAACTCGGGCTGCGCGGCCTGGTGGACCCGAGCGACAACGCCGACGCCGCCCTGGGCGAGAGCTGGCTGGATCTGCTGCACGCGCGGCGGGTGGACTACACCCTGGCCTGGCGCCGCCTGGCGGATGCCGCGGCGGGCGACGAGGCGCCGCTGCGGGCTTTGTTCGCCGGACAGGCGGGGCTGGATCGCTGGCTGCAACGATGGCGCGAGCGCCGCGCCGCCGAGGATGCGGGCGCGTCCGACGCCCCCGGCGCCGAGGCCATGCGCCGGGTCAACCCCTGGCTGATTCCACGCAACCATCGCGTCGAGGAAGCCCTGGAGGCCGCCTCGGAACAGGGCGACCTGGCGCCTTTCGAGCACCTGTTGCACGCGCTGCGGCGGCCCTTCGAGGAAGATCCGGCCCGGGCCCGCTACGCCGAACCGGCGACGGGCGAGTTCATGGCGGAATTCCGCACTTTCTGCGGCACGTGATGGCCAACCCCCGCGGCCCGTCGGACTCCGCGACAGTTGGCGATTTTTCCTTGGCAATGCCATGCTTGCGCGGGTCACCATACGAGCGTTGGGGATACCCTTGTACTTCCCCGCCAGCCATGCCCAAGCATAGCCATTTCAACCGGGTTCACGCCCTTTGCGCGGTTCTGTCAGGAGCGTCCATGAACAAGTCCATGTGCCTGCTGTGGCTCGCGCTGTTTTCGCTTCCCGCGATCGGCGCGGAAGCGGACAGTGATATGGAGCGCCTGCTGCCATTGAGCCTCGACGACCTGATGGATGTGAAAGTCTCCATTTCCACGAAGAGCCAACAGCAACTGTCCAAGGCGCCCTCGGTGGTGTCGGTCATCACGGCGGAGGACATCAAGGCCACGGGCGCCAGGGATGTCATGGAAGTTCTCAACGCCGTGCCGGGCATTTACATCAAGCACAACCTCTTCGCGTTCCGCCCCATCATCACGATGCGCGGCGCCCCCGGCACCCATGTGCTGCTCATGGTAAACGGCACCCCGATACGCGACCTGGTGTGGTCCAACGGCATTTTCTGGAAGGGTCTGCCCGTCAGTGCCGTCGAACGCATCGAGATCATCCGCGGCCCGGGTTCGGCCTTGTTCGGCTCCGACGCTTCGGCCGGCGTGATCAACATCATCACCAAGACCGCCAGCCCCATCCAACACTCCACAGTCGGGGTGAGCGCCGGCAGCTATGACACCCGCGCCGGCTGGCTGCAGCACGGTGCCTCCTGGAATGGTTTCGACATCGGCGTCACCGCCGAGCTTTCCAGCAGCGGCGGCCATGCCCCATCCATCAGCCAGGCGGCCCAGGGCACTTCCGGCCGCGCCAACTACGCCTGGGACGGCCAGGACTTGCGCTTTTCAGCGTCACGGGATCACCTGCAAATGCGGGCCAGCTTCATGCAGCACACGAATCTTGCCACCGGCCTCAATGGTGCCGGCGTCATGGACCCGCTGAACCGTTCCAACGACAGCCAGTACAACCTGGCTCTGGACTATGACAACCCGGCATTTGCCCGCGACTGGGGCCTGAACCTGGCGGCACGCTACCGCGACCTGAAATATTCGTCCGGCAATGGCTTTGCCGCCCCGACAACGACGGATCCCGGCGCGCGGGAGTTTCTCGATTCCGCCGAACGCCAGGCCAGCCTGGAAGTCAGCGGCCTCTATTCCGGGTTCAGCCGGCATGCCCTGCGCGTCGGCGGCGGCCTCGCCAGCAACGACATTTACCAGGTGTGGCAGGTCGATCCGACGGATCCCGCCTATCCGATTCCGAAGAATAGCCGGCGCAACGCCTTCCTCTACCTGCAGGACGTCTGGAGCCTGCGCCAGGATTGGGAAGTCACCGTCGGGCTGCGCCATGACGCTTACAACGATTTCGGCCGGGCCGACATGCCCCGCCTGGCCCTGGTCTGGCAAAGCACGGAGCGGCTCGGCAGCAAACTGATGTATGGCGAGGCCTACCGGGCACCGTCCTATCAGGAGCTCTATTACAAGACCGCGGCCAATACGCCGAATCCCAACCTCAAGCCCGAGCGCTCGAAAACCCTGGAACTCGACTTCGAATACCTGGCGGCCCGCGACCTGAAACTGAACCTGAATGTTTACCGCTTCACCCGCACCGATTTGATCGCGGCCGATGCCACGGCGGCGCACCAGTTCCAGAATTACGGCAGTCTCATGGCGCGCGGCACGGAACTGGAAGCCCACTGGCAGGCCGCCCCGTCGTTGCGGCTCTCGGGCAATGTGAGTTATCGCAAGGAAGCGCTCACAGTCTTCAGTGACGTCAATGCGCCCGCAAAATCCGCCTATCTGCGCCTGGACTGGGCGTTTCAACCCCGGTGGAACTGGGATCTGCAAGCCAACGGCTATGGCGCTCGCCCGCTGCTGGCCGGCGACACGCGGCAACCCCTGGGGGCATTCGGCATCGTGGATACCACGCTCCGTTATCAGCCGGATCAGCATTGGGAGTTCGCGGTTTCGCTCCGCAACCTGCTGAATGCGGATGCCAGGGATTACACCAGCAAAGCCCTGACCAACGATCTCCCGCTGCCGGGCCGCAACGGCTACGCCGAATTGCGTTACACCTTCTGAAGTCCGGCTTCCCGAATGATGTCGTCGCACCGTTTTCTTCGCGCCATGCTGCTGGCCGTCCTGGCCGCGTGGCTGCCCGCGGCCGCCGCCCCGGAGGCCGCTTCCGAGAATGCCGTTCGGGCAGTGTTGTTCTACAACTTCCTGAAGTTCGCCGACCTGCCGAGCACCGGGTCCGAGCAGGGGACCCTGACGCTGTGCATTGCCAGCAACGACCCGGATCTCCTCGCCATGATGGAGCAACTCCAGGGGCGCCGGGTCCATGGCAGGCCGATTTCCGTGCAGCGAGGCAAACAGCAAGCCTGTGATGCCATCTATGTCGATGCGCGGGCGCGTTGGCAATTCCTGGAAGACCTGCCCGGCACGCCCCGCGCCCTCAGCGTCGGCGCCTATCCGGGATTCATCGACGACGGCGGGATGGTCGAAGTCGATTTCCAGCGCAATCAACCCCGCTTCGACATCAACGTCGCTCAAGCCCGGCGCGCCGGCATCCACTTTTCCCCACAGTTGCTGCAACTGGCGCGCCGCGTCTACGAGTAAGCCGCCATGGCACCCTTTGTAGCCCCCGCCGCCCCGCGCTCGCTGCGTTACCAACTGCTTCGCCTCGTGGTGGTCGTGGTGGCGCTGGCCAACAGCATCTCGATGCTGAGCACGCTGATGAATGACTGGAACCTGCACCGGGAACAGGCCAGCCGATCCCTGGAAACCACGGCGCGCAGCGCCGCCATCGCCGTCACCGCCGCGGTGGCCTTCGCCGATGAGAAGGCCGCCACCCTGGCCCTGCGCGAACTGGCGCCGCAGAAGGAAATCATGGCGGCGGCGGTCTATCAGTTGGACGGAAAGCGCCTCGCCTTCTACGGCCAGGCGAAGCTGCTGCCGCTGGATGTGCATCGCATCAAGGCGACCCAGCCGGATCCAACCCCGTTATCCACCTCGGCATCCGTGCAGATGCCCATCGTCATCGACGGCACCACCGTCGGGCAACTCTTACTGCGGGCGGACCTGAGCGATTACCGGGAAAGCTTCCTGAGGCACGCGCTCATCGCCCTCCTCGCCAGCCTTGTGGGCCTGGGGGTGAGCGTCTGGCTGGGCGCGCGCTTCATCGAACGGATCACGCTCTCCGTGCGGGAACTGGCCGGGCTGGCGCACCTGGTCAGGCTCAGCGAGGACTACAGCCTGCGCGCCACCGTGCCCGGCGGAGGCGAGACGAACAAGGAAATCTCCGAACTGCTGCTCAGCTTCAATGCCATGCTGGCGGAGATAGAAAAGCGCAAGAATCAGCTGAAAAAATACCAGCGCGGCCTGGAAGACAGGGTACTGGCGCGGACGCGGGAACTGGCGGCGGCCAACGCCGCCCTGCAGGCGGAGATCCACCACCGTGGACTTTCGGAGGCCAAGATCCGGGCCAGCGAGGAGAAGTTGCGCAGTCTCTACGAACTCGCCCCCCTGGGCATCGCCCTGACCACCCTGCAGGGCCGGTATGTGGAATTCAACGCGGCGCTGGAGGCCATCTGCGGCTACCCCGCCGAGGAGTTGAAGCGCCTGGATTATTGGACCCTGACACCCGAAAAATACCGGGCAGAGGAACTGGCTGTACTCGATGCACTGCGGCGCACCGGCCGCTACGGTCCCTTCGAGAAGGAATACCGACGCAAGGACGGCAGCCTGGTCCCGATCAACCTGAATGGCCGCCTGGTGACCGGCGCCGATGGCCAGACCTACATCTGGTCCCTCATCGAGGACATCAGCCAGCGCAAGCAAGCCGAGGCGGCGCTGCGCGCCGAGAAGCAATTCGCGGAAGAGGCCGACCAGGCCAAGTCCCGCTTCCTGGCGGCGGCCAGCCACGATTTGCGGCAACCGCTGCATGCCCTGGGCCTGCTGAACACGGCCCTCATCGAGCGGATCGAGGGCATGCGGGTCGCCGCGGGGGATGCGGATCACGGGGAGATACTGCGGCTGGCGAGATTGATCGACGCCTCCATGCACAACATGGCCAACCTGCTCAATGATCTGCTCGACCTGTCCCGCCTCGACGCCGGCGTCCTCATTCCCCGGCCCGAATGTGTTCGCGTCCATGACCTGTTCAAGCGCCTGCATGACCGCTTTCTGCCCATGGCCCTGGACAAGGGCGTGGGGCTGCGCTTCATGCCCTGCCGGCTGGCGGTGGAGAGCGACCCCGTGATGCTCGATCGCGTCCTCGCGAACCTGATCGCCAATGCCATCCGCTACACCGTTCGGGGCGGCGTACTGGTGGGAGTGCGCCGGCGCGAGCGGGACACCCTGCGCATCGAAGTCATCGATACCGGGCCGGGCATTCCGGAGGAGTTCCTCGGGCGCGTGTTCGAGGAGTATTTCCAGCTCGGCAACCCGGAGCGTGATCGCGACAAGGGCCAGGGGCTGGGTCTGAGCATCGTGCAACGCATGACCACGCTGCTGGGCGTTCCCATCGTGTTGAGTTCACGCCTGGGGCACGGCACCCGCTTCGGCCTGCATCTGCGCCGCTGCGAGTTCAGTGAGCGGGCAGGGAAAGGCGAACGCGATGGCGGCCCGGGCTTGTTGCCCGGACAAGGCAAGCTGGTCGTGCTGGTCGATGACGACGCGGCCATCCTGGCCGCCATGAGGTCACTTTTCGCGCAATGGGGCATCGACCTGATCGCGGAGCCCTCCCTGGAGGCGGCCAAGGCGGCGCTCGCGGCCAGCGGGCGGGCGCCGAACCTCATCCTGTCCGACTACCGGCTCCCCGGCGAGCACGATGGCATCGCCGTGGTGGCGCAATGCCGCGCCCTCTTCGGCGAGGATCTGCCGGGGGTGCTGATTACCGGAGACACCGGGAAAGAGGCCATCCAGGCCATCGACCAATCCGAACTCCGGGTGATGCACAAACCCTTGCAGCCGGCAAAACTGCGCGCCCTGTTGACGCATC
The DNA here is from genome assembly GCA_903918705.1 of uncultured Pseudomonadota bacterium. Lineage (GTDB taxonomy): Bacteria > Pseudomonadota > Gammaproteobacteria > Burkholderiales > Thiobacillaceae > PFJX01. The sequence continues at coordinate 3,088 of CAIXFP010000311.1, read as the reverse complement.
TGCTGGGATCAGCGTGAATCGCGGCCCGCCCGCGCTGGCAGCCAGGCTCACTCGCCTTGCCAATGCCCCGACTTGCCTCCCCGCTTTTCCAGCAGCCGCACCGATTCGATGACCATGCCCCGATCCACCGCCTTGCACATGTCGTATAGGGTGAGCAGGGCGACGCTGGCGGCGGTGAGCGCCTCCATTTCCACGCCGGTGCGGCCCACGGTTTCCGCGCTGGCGGCGCAATCAATGGCGGACGCGGCCTCGTCCAAAGTGAAGTCCAGCGTCACCTTGGTCAGGGCGATGGGGTGGCACAGGGGGATCAGGTCGGCGGTGCGCTTGGCGCCCATGATGCCGGCCAGGCGGGCCACGCCGATGACGTCGCCCTTCTTCGCGGCGCCGTCGCGGATCATGGCGAAGGTGGCGGGTTGCATGCGGATACGGCCGGCGGCCACGGCGACGCGCCGGGTTTCCGCCTTCTCGCCGACGCCGACCATGACGGCACGGCCCTGCTCGTCAAAATGGGTAAATTCGCTCATGGCGCGGGGAACCTCGGAAAAAGGGCGGTTATCATAACCGCCATGAAATTCCTCCGTCCCGCCGCCCTCACGCTGCTTCTCAGTTTTACCGCCCAGGCCGCCGGCCTCCCCGATCTCGGCGACGTCAGCCGGGTGTCGCTTTCCGAGGCCCAGGAAGACCAGGTGGGCCGGGAAATCATGCGCCAGATCCGCGGCGACTCCGATTATCTCGACGATCCCATCATCGAGGACTATCTCGATACCCTGGGTGAAAAACTGGCCGCCGCCTCGCCGGAACCCGAACGCCGCTTCGAATATTTTCCGGTGCTCGACTCCAGCATCAACGCCTTCGCCCTGCCCGGCGGCTTCATCGGCGTGAACACCGGGCTGATCTCCGCGACCCGCAATGAATCCGAACTGGCCGGGGTGCTCGGCCACGAAACCGCTCACGTCACCCAGCACCACATCGCCCGCATGGTGGGCGACCAGCGTCTCGTCGGCCTCGCCTCCATGGCCGCCCTGGCGGTGGCGATCCTGGCGGCGCGCTCCAACAGCCAGGTGTCGGAAGCGGCCATTGCCACGACCCAGGCCCTCAACATCCAGAACCAGTTGAACTTCACCCGCGCCAACGAAAGCGAGGCGGACCGGGTGGGCTTGCAGATCATGACCGGAGCGGGATTCGACCCCCAGGGCATGGTGACCTTCTTCGAGCGTCTGCAAGCTCAGGGCCGTATCTACGAGAACAATGCCCCGGTCTATATGCGCACCCACCCGCTCACCTACCAGCGGATCGCCGACATGCAGAACCGGGTGGCCCAGATGCCTTACCGCCAGCACGTGGACAGCCTGGAGTTCCTGTTCGTGCGGGCGCGCATCCAGGCCAACGAGGGCGATGCGGCCGATGCCCTGCGCCGCTTCGAGGCCCAGGTGAATGGCAATCCGACCCCGGCCAACTGGTATGGCCTGGCCCGCGCCGCCCTGCGCGCCAACCGGCCGGACCGCGCCAACGCGGCCCTGGCCAAACTCGACAGCAGCGTGCTCGCCTCTCCCGTGGTCCTGGCGCTGAAGGCGGAACTGGAACTCAAGGAGCGGCAGCCGCAACGGGCCATCGATCTCCTGGCCCACGCCATGCCGACACACAGCAGCTATCGGCCCTTGACCTATCTCTATGCGCGCGCCCTCCTCGCCGCCGGCAAACCGCGCGAGGCCCTGATCTTCATCGGCGAACAACAACGCACCTGGGTGGCCGACGCGCGCCTCTATGCCTTTTTGGCGGAAGCGCATCAGGCACTGGGAGAGATGACCCAGTCCTACCTGGCCCAGGCCGAGTCCTACGCATTGCAGGATCGCCAGGGGGCGGCCATCGAACAGTTGCAGATGGCGCAGAAGAGCGGCGGCGCCGATTTCTACACCCTGTCCATCATCGATGCCCGCCTGCGCGAGATGAAACGACAGCAGCAGGCGGCCAAAGAGGACAAAGCCGGCAAGCCGTGACGCGGCCCTCGGCGTGGCCTGGCCCGCGCCAACCCCGGCCCTGCTTGGTAACTCCATACTTTGGCGCTGCTTTTATCGTACCAATGCGAGCAATTCGCATTGCGCGCCCGGCGCCATCGCCCCTATTCTCCAACCCCGCTGGAGCACGGGCAGCATCTGGAGGGACGCCGGAGCTGCCGCGATCGACATCAACCAAGGAAGGAGAACGCATGCCTATACGTATTTCCATCATGACCGGGGCGCTTGCCGCCGTGTTCACCCTCACGGCCATGGCCGCCGAGACCGGCAAGGACATCGCCTACAACCGCTCCAAGGGAAACTGCCTGGCCTGCCACAGCATGCCCTCACTGCCCGACGCCGAGCAGACCGGCAACAGCGGCCCGCCCCTGATCGCCATGCAGGCGCGCTTTCCCGACAAGGCAGTGCTGCGCGCGAAAATCTGGGATGCCACCGTCAGCAACCCGCAAACCATGATGCCTCCCATGGGCAAGCACCAGGTTCTCACCGAGGAAGAAATCGACAAGGTCGTCGACTTCATCTATGGCCTGTAACGCGCACCCTGGACAAATTCTGGAGAACGGCATGATCAACAGCAGCAAAAAAATCCTTATCGCTCTGGCCGGCCTGGGCGTGTTGTTGGGCGCGGTTGCTGCCCAGGCGGGCCCGGAGGAGGACCGCCAGCAACTGATTTCCTATTTCAAGAGCAAGTATCCCGACGTCAGGCACGAGGACTACATCTACGGCGCCCTGGCCTTCGACCCGGATTCCATGGCCCAGTACAAGAGCATCATGGGATTCCCGCCCTACGCGGCCGAACTCGACAAGGGCGAGAAGCTCTGGAAGACCCCGCTGAAGAGCGGCAAGACCTATGCCGACTGTCTGCCCAACGGCGGCCGCATGATCGCCGGAAATTACCCGATGTTCGACGAGGCCCAGGGCAAGGTGGTCACCCTGGAAGACGTCATCAATGCCTGCCGCGTCACCAATGGCGACGCGGCCTATGCCTATGGCGACCCCAAGACCATGGGCCTGCTCACCGCCTATGTGCGCACGCTGTCGGACGGCATGAAGATGATCATCAAGGTGGAAGG
>CAIXFP010000310.1 GCA_903918705.1 uncultured Pseudomonadota bacterium | reverse complement strand
GGAATGCGTTCAACCAACAGAATCATCGGAGATTTTCGCATGGACGAGACCAGCAATTTCACGGTTCCCCCTTCCACGGCCGCACGCCCCGATCTGGACTGGAGCCAGGTGCGCGAAACCATCATGATGCTCAACCTGGCGGTGGCCCAGATCGAAATGGCCCTGAAGGAGTCGAGCGGTTCGGTGGATGTGCTGACCAATTCCTTTACCGACATGTACGGCAATCTCATGGCCCTGGTGCAGGCGGCTCATACCCTGCCGGACTCGCCGGTGAAGCAGGCCATCGAGGAGAGCGGCGTGGCCGTGTCGGGGCAGATGCAAGGGGTCATCGTCGCCTTCCAGTTCTACGACCGCCTTTCGCAACGCCTTTCCCACGCCTGCCGCAGCCTCGACGAGTTGACCGGCATCGTCAATGAGCCGGCGCGTCTCTATAACCCCTTCGCCTGGCACGCGCTGCAACAGAAGATTCGCTCCAAATACACCATGGAAGACGAGAAGCTGATGTTCGACACCCTGCTGCGGACCGGCAACGTCCAGGCGGCCCTGGATCAGTTCGTGGCGGCCAAACAGAGCGAGGCCGGCGATTCGTCGGACATCGAGCTGTTCTGATGAAGGTCGATGCCCTGGACCACGTGGTCCTGACCGTGGCCAATGTGGACGCATCGACCGATTTTTATGTGCGTGTCCTGGGCATGGAGCGGGTGGTGTTTGGCGCCGGACGCATTGCGTTGCGCTTCGGAGTCCAGAAGATCAACCTGCATCCCGCCGCTGCGCCCCTGGCGCCCAATGCCGCCCAGCCGACACCGGGTAGCGCGGACCTGTGTTTCGTCAGTAGCGCGCCACTGGCTGACTGGCTGGCGCATCTTGCCACCGCCGGCGTGGCGCTTGAACAGGGGCCGGTTCCCCGTACCGGCGCGCGCGGGTCGATGCAGTCGATCTACTTCCGCGACCCCGACGTCAACCTGATCGAAATCGCCTGGTACGGCGCGTGATGCCGCTGGCCGGTACGGCTACCATGCGCGCATGTTCAAGATTCCCGTCTCCGTTCTCGTCGTCATCCATAGCGCCGACCTGCAAGTGCTGCTGCTGGAGCGCGCCGATGCGCCGGGTTTCTGGCAATCCGTGACCGGCAGCCAGGATCCCGGCGAAACCCTGGTGGAAACCGCGATCCGCGAAGTGGGGGAGGAAACCGGACTGGAGGCCGGGCGCTACGCGCTCAATGACTGGCACCAGGAAAACCGCTACGAAATTTACCAGCGCTGGCGCCACCGCTATGCCCCCGGCGTCAGCCACAACACGGAGCACGTGTTCGGCCTGCTCCTGCCGGAAGCGCGGCCGGTCACCCTGGCCCCACGCGAGCACCTGGACCAGATCTGGCTGCCCTGGCAGGAGGCGGCGGAGAAATGCTTTTCCTGGAGCAACGCGGCGGCGATCCGGCGACTTGCGCCCTCTCCCTCCGGGAGAGGGCCGGGGTGAGGGAGCCAGGACTCCAGGCCACTGCGGACATGCCGGTCGTGCTCCCTCTCTCTCCCGGCCTCTCCCCCAGCGGGGGAGGGGAGTTAAAGCGTCCGCGCCACCACCCAGGCGCTGATTTCCGTCGCCCCGGCGCGGCGCGCGGCCTGGGCCAGCTCGTTGAGGCTGCTGCCGCTGGTCATCACGTCGTCGAGCAGGGCGATGCGTTTCCCTTGCAACCCAGTGTCACATTCGAAGGCGCCGCGCAGGTTCCGTTTCCGCGCCTTCAGGTCGAGACCGGCTTGCGGCGGGGTGTTGCGCAAGCGCCGGCAGGCATGGGTGAACGGCAGGTCCAGACGGGTACCCAGGCGACGGGCGATTTCCAGTGCCTGATTGAAACCGCGTTCCCGCAACCGCTCCGGATGTAACGGCATGGGCACCATGAGGTCCGGCAGTGGTCGGCCCGCCAGCCGCTCGGCCAGGGCGTCCGCGAACAGGTCCGCCAGTTCCTGGCCGCCTCCGTATTTGCAATGCTGGATCAGCGCGTCGAGCGGGAAGCCATAGCGGTAGACCGCCTCGCACCGATCGAAGCGCGGTGGATGGCGCAGACAGGCGCCGCAAAGCAGGCCACCCGGGGAGGGCAGGGCGCATTGCGGGCAGCGTTCCTCCGCCAGTCGCGGCAGATCGGCCGCACAGCCTGCGCAAATCAGTTCGCCGCGAACGCGCGCGCCACAGAGGGTGCAGGATTGTGTGACGATGTTCTGCATAATCCGTAGGCAGTTGTTCAATAGTAATTTTGTCGGGTTTGACAAGTGTTCTCCCATCCCGCACCATGCCGCGCTACTTGGACTGCCACGATGACCAAAATGAGCGCTGACGCGGATAACCACCTGATCACGGCGGCTTCCTGCAAGCGCGCCGCGCGCATGTTCAACTACCTGTCCATCGGCTCGTCCGTGCTTTCCGCCGCGCTTTTCGGCCTTGGCAAGATGGTCGGCGGAAAGATTTCTTTTCTGCCCCTGGCCATGTCCATGCCTCCAGTGGCGGTGTGGCTCGCCGCGTCGATTTTCGTCTACGCTTCCATCGCCCACCACCCCAACCTGACTGTGCGCCACTACAACCAGTGGGCCGGCTACCGCTACTACGCACTGCTCGGCACCCTGCCCGTGGTGCCCATCTTCCACGATTTCATCCCGGGTGGCTGGGGCAGCATCGCCGTGCTGCTGCTGGGCATCCTGTTGCCCTGGGCCGGTTACGACATCTGGCGCGCCGGCAGGGAAGACTGGCAGGACATGGTCGTGGACCTGAAGGATCACCGATGACTGATTTATCCCTATCCGTGGCATCCCGTACCTGGAGCCTCGCCGAGGTCGAGGCCCTGTTCGATCTGCCCTTCAACGACCTGCTGTTCCGGGCCCAGACTGTACATCGCGGCCACTTCGACGCCAACGCGGTGCAGCTCTCCACCCTGCTTTCCATCAAGACCGGCGGTTGTTCCGAGGATTGCGGCTATTGCTCGCAATCGGCGCGCCACGACACCGGCCTGGAACGCGAGAAATTGATGGAGGTGTCCGCCGTGGTGGAGGCTGCCCGTGCCGCCCGAGATGCGGGGGCTACCCGCTTCTGCATGGGCGCGGCCTGGCGCGGTCCCAAGGACAAGGATCTGGATACGGTCAGCGAGATGGTGCGGGAAGTGAAGGCCCTGGGGCTGGAAACCTGCGTCACGCTGGGGATGCTCAAGCCGGGCCAGGCGGAGCAATTGAAGGATGCCGGCCTCGACTACTACAACCACAATCTGGATACCGCCTCCGAGTATTACGGCGAAGTCATCACCACCCACAGCCATGGCGACCGTCTCGACACCCTGGCCCAGGTGCGCGACGCCGGCATCCACGTCTGCTGTGGCGGCATCATCGGCATGGGCGAGACGCGCCGGGTGCGCGCCGGGCTGATCCGGGAACTGGCCAACCTGAACCCGCAGCCGGAATCTGTGCCCATCAACATGCTGGTCAAGGTGCCCGGCACGCCCATGGCGGCAACCGAAGACCTCGACCCGTTTGAGTTCGTGCGCACCATCGCTGTAGCTCGCATCACCATGCCTGCTTCTCATGTGCGCCTGTCCGCCGGTCGCCAGGAATTGGGCGAGGGCGTGCAGGCCCTGTGCTTCCTGGCCGGCGCCAACTCGGTGTTCCACGGCGACCAGTTGCTCACTACCGGCAACCCGGAAATTGAGGCTGATCGGGTCTTGTTCGCCAAGCTCGGCCTGCACGGCGAGCCGGTGCGCGGCCGACGCTGCGCCAGTTAGATTTTTTCCTTTCCCTCTGGGACAGAGCCGGGATGAGGGCAAGCAGGCGCATCGCCCGCCAGCATCCTTTCTTGGCCCCATGCCACGGGGCACAGGAGAGTGAATACCATGCTTCCCAGCCAGATCAAATCCGCTTTAGCCGACCTCGATGCCCGCGGCCTGTGCCGCCGCCGCCAGGTGCTGGAGAGCGCCCAGCGCGCGCGGGTGACGGTCGACGGGTGTGAATACCTGTCGTTTTCCAGCAACGATTACCTGGG
>CAIXFP010000309.1 GCA_903918705.1 uncultured Pseudomonadota bacterium | reverse complement strand
TTGGCCACCGCCTTCATGTCGGCGCTTAGTTGCACGTCCAGGTCAGCGAAGTTCTTGAGGAAATCCTTGTTGGTCAGCACCTTGTCGCCGATGCCCGGGGTCTCGTGCATGCTCACCACGGAAAAGCCGGTGATGGCCTGTTTGACCGGGTCGTAGGCGTAAAGCACCCGCACCTCGTCGGCATAGCCCTTGGCCGAGCCCTCGGAGGCGATGCCCTTGAGAGTGCCAGCCTTGTCGTAGGCGCCGTAAAACTTGACGCCGCCTTCGACCGGATTGGGGCCGGCCGGCTGGATGCCGCCGGTGGTGGCGACGAATTCGCGCACCTCGCTCGCTCCCGGGATGACCTTGAACACGGCACGTTCGGTGGCGATCTTCTTGTTTTTGGCCACGGCGTCGAGGCTGCTCTGGTAGGCCGTGACGATGATCAGGCCGCAGATCGTGGCAGTGATGCCCAGGGCACGCATCATGGCGCCGCTGGGCGTCGCATCGGAAGCCGCGGCGGCCAGTTCGTCCTTGGCCTCAACCACGCCGATGTCGTGGTAGGCGGCGTCCTGATCGGAAGTGTGCTGCTTGCTCATGCCTTTTTCCCCTTCACGGCGCCGAACACCCGGGGCTGAGTGAGTTGGTCGATCATCGGGACCAGACTGTTGGCCACCAGGATGGCATACATCACGCCCTCGGTGAGGCCGCCGAAGTAGCGGATGACCACGGTCAACACGCCGATGAGGGAACCGAAGATCCACACCCCCTTGGGTGTCACCGGCGAGGTGGCCATGTCGGTGGCCATGAATACGGCGCCGATCATGAGGCCGCCGGAGAGCAGGACGAAAAGGGGGTCCGGATAGCGGTGCGGGTTGAACAGATGGAAGGCCAGGGCTAGCAGGGCGGCGCTGCCCAGCACCGCCACCGGGATGCGCCAGTCCATGAACTTGCGCGATGCCAGGTAGAGGCCGCCCAGCAGGATCAGTACCGCGGAGGTTTCGCCGGCCGAGGCCGTCACCGCGCCGGTCAGGAAATCATGGGGCGTGGCCAGCACGTTCTCGAACTTCCAGCGCGCCAGTGGCGTGGCGCCGGTGAAGCCGTCAAGGGCGTGCTTGGCCCAGGCGGCGATGTCCGGCGGCGTCATCAGGGGCGCAGTGAAGGTGGTGGGGATGAACTCGCTGAAGCGACTCGGACTGAACGCCGGCGCCCAGGTGGAAATCGACACCGGAAAGGCGGCCTGGGCGAAGGCGCGGCCCACCAGGGCCGGGTTGAACACGTTGAAGCCGATGCCGCCGAACAGGAACTTGCCCAGGGCGATGCCGACGAATCCGGCCACCACGCACATCCAGAGCGGGAAGGACGGCGGCAGGGTCAGGGCCAGGAGCAGGCCGGTGATGGTGGCGGACCAGTCGGACAGGCTGTTGCCGGTGCCCATGACCTTGTTGAAAAAGCGTTCCGCCAGGAGGCAGGTGGCGGTGACGGTGAGCAGCAGCGCCAGGGCGGAGAGGCCGTATTGCCACACCGAGAAGGCGGCGATGGGCAGCAGGGCCAGCACCACGTGGAACATGATGCGTTTCACGCTGGAGCCCATCACCACATGGGGCGAGGTGCGCAGTTCGATACGTGGGGTCATGGTGGCTTTCACGAGTAGAGGGTTTCCCGGCGTGTTGGAGTCGTCTGTACCGGCACGGAAAACTCGATGCCGTAACCTGCGTTGTCGAGCCAGGAACGCAGCACCCGGTCCAGTTCGCGCGGGCTCAAGGGCCGGCCCACCAGGGGGGTGATGCGCTCGGTCAGCTTGCGGCAGCAGGCGTGAAAGCGGCCATAGGCCGGGTCGAAATCCGACAGCGCCAGGAAACCGCAGTCGCCATGCATGAGCAGGGCCAGGGCGGTGGCGATGCGGCTGTCGTAGACGAAGAACAGTTCGGGAAAATGAAAGTGCAGGTATTTGGAGGCCAGGGCGCGCGCTTCCTCGTCACTCAAGTCGCAAAATACCTTCATGAGGTGGCGGTGCAATTCCAGGAGCAGGGAAACATCCAGTTCCTCGGCCGTGGTGATGGAACCAAACCAGTGGTCCACAGGAGAGCGGCTGAGGCTGTGGGCCGCGGCCTCGGCGGAGTATCCCTGGCCGGTCGGTGCATCGGCATACACGCGGGAGAGCAGGCGCAGCTTGTCGGCGACGATCTCGTCGCGGCGGTGATTCCGGTGCATGAAGCACAGGTCGTAAAGGGCGCGCACCTTGGGGTCCAGGACGGACTGGGACAGGGCG
>CAIXFP010000308.1 GCA_903918705.1 uncultured Pseudomonadota bacterium | reverse complement strand
TCCAGGCGTTCCAGACCTTGAGACTGGTGCCGCGGATGTCGGCCACGGTCAACAGGTAGAGCGCGGTGAGATGGCAAACGCTGCGGCTGCGGGTGGCGAAGGCGGCGATTACCGCCGGGTCGGACAGATCCTGTTTTTGTGCGGTCAGCGACAGGTTGAGATGCTCGCCGACCAGCCAGGCGACCAGTTCCGTGTCCGCGTCCGGCAGGCCCTGGCTGCGGCAGAAACGGCGCGCATCGGCGGCGCCTAGGCGGGAATGGTCGCCGCCGCGGCCCTTGGCGATATCGTGGAACAGGGCCGCCAGGTAGAGCAGATCGGGCCGCTCGCAAGCGCTCATAAGGCGGTGCGCCAGAGGAAATTCGTGGGCGAATTCGTTGAGGGCGAAGCGGCGTAGATTGCGCAGCACCATCAGGGTGTGTTCGTCCACCGGGTAGATGTGGAACTGGTCGTGCTGCATCTGGCCGGTGATGCGCCCGAACAACGGGATATAGCGCCCCAGGATGCCGAGACGGTGCATCAGGCGCAGTGCCGTGCTGACACCGTGGGGCTCCCGCAGCAGCGCGAGAAAGCGGAGGTGATTGCCGGGGTCGCGGCGGAATGCCGCGTCGATCAGGCGGCCGCCGCGCCAGAGGGCGCGCAGCAGACGCGGGGTACACCCCACCAGCGTATGTTCGCGCGCCAGGATCAAAAAGGTTTCCAGCAGGGCCGGTGGGTTGCGGAAGAAGAGATCCTCGTCGGCGTCGAGCAGGTTGCCCACCGCGCGAAAATCCGGTTCATCCGCCAGGTCGCGCGGTGAGGGCGGTGGCTGCAGGCGGTTGCGCAATTCGCCCAGAACCAGGTAGTTGATCACGCTGATGCGCCGCGCCGCCCGGTAGTAGCGCTGCATCAGGCGTTCCGAAGCGCGCCGGGGACCGTCGCCCACCACATGCAGGGCCGCCGCGATGCGCTCCTGGAACTCGAACAACATGCGGTCCTCGCGCCGGTTGGCGGCCAGATGCAGGCGGATGCGCAGGGTGGCCAGCAGCATGAGGTCGGCGTTCAGCGCCCGGGTGTCCGCCGGGCAGAGCAAGCCGGCCTGCATCAGGTCGCGTGGCGCGTGGCGGTCGGCGTCGATCAGGCCGGCGGCGTGGCTGACCCAGAACAGAGTCTGGATGTCGCGCAGGCCACCTGGGCTTTCCTTGAGGTTGGGTTCCAGCAGCAGGGCCACGTCGGCATGGCGGCCGTGGCGGTTTTTCTGCTCCAGCGCCTTGGCCTGGTAAAACGCGGCAGGTTGCATCCGCGCCGAAAGGCCGGTGCGCAGCTTACCATACAGGTCGCCATCGCCGGCCAGATGGCGGGCCTCCAGCAGATTGGTCTGGATGGTGATGTCTCCCGCCGATTCCGCCAGACACTCCGCGAGACGGCGCACGCTGTGGCCAATGGGCAGGCCCACATCCCAGAACAGGCCGATCAGTGGCTCGAATCGTGCGAGATCCTCCTCCGACAGGGAGTCGTCGAGGAGGATCAGCACGTCGACGTCCGAATGCGGATACATCTCCCGGCGCCCATAGCCGCCCACGGCCACCAGGGCGGCGTGTTCGGGCATGGCGTGGGCGCGCCAGATGTCCCGCAGGACTGCATCGGTCAGCGCAGTGAGGCCGCTGAGCAAGACATGGGCGCGGGGCCGGGCCAGATAGGCCTTGAACAGGGCAGCGCGGCCTTCCTTGAGGGTATTACGCCAGGTGACGGCGGCGGGGGTGGACATCAGTCGCTGATGAACGCGGGCGGCGGCGGGCAGTCAGCGGACAGTGTGAGCACTTCGTAGCCGGTTTCCGTTACCAGGATGGTGTGTTCCCACTG
>CAIXFP010000307.1 GCA_903918705.1 uncultured Pseudomonadota bacterium | reverse complement strand
TGTTCGGTCTGGAGAAAATCCCCAGCGACAATCACATTCGCGCCATGCTCGACCCGGCGGCGCCGGCGCTGCTGAACCCGGTCTTTGCCGAGGTGCTGATGGAGTTGGAGCGCTCGGGCGGGCTGGCTGCGTTTCGCCGGCTCGGCGATCACGTGCTGATCGCGCTCGATGGCAGCGAATATTTCTGTTCCGGCAAGATCGGTTGTGCGCAGTGCCTCAAGGCTCCCCTCATTTTTATATGACACCGAACATCTTCGCGAAGACGGCCTGGGCGCGCAGCATCTCCGCAAACTTCTCGATCAGGGGCCGCAGCAGGCGTTCTGCCATGGTCGGGATGAGTTCGTAGAGCATGCAGCCTTGCCGGAACAGCGAGTGGGTGCGTCGCCTGGCAGTATTGGACCTGAGGTAGCGGTCATAGCCGAGCGCTTCGCCGGCGGCGCCGAGCAGGGTCAGCAGCACGACGGCGAAGGCGTTGATCAGCCACAGGCGGTCGCGCCGTTCGGGAGTGCTGACGCGCACCGAGTCCATGCCCATGCCAAAACGAATATCCTTGGTATCACGAAACGTGCATTCGATACCCCAGCGCTTCGCGTACAGGTTGATCAAGGCTCGTGCGGGCATGTCCGTGGTGTTGGTGGCAATGCACCACGCCTCCTTCATGCCTTTGGCCTGCACACACACCACGGTGCCGACCCGATAGCCGATAGCAGTGACGGCCGCGCCGCGCAGCGTTCGCGCGCGTCCGCCCTTGCCGACCCACTCGGCGGCCGGCCGCGTCTCGCCGTCAGCGGCGGTCACTGCGATGTTGCCACGGAAGCGGATGACGAAGTCGAACTTCAGTTCGTCGGTCAGCATGCGATACAGCTTGTGATCGCCGAAGCCACGGTCTGCGACGATGCAGACGCGGACGCCTGCAGGCACCACCTCGGCCAGGCGCCGCAGCACCTGATCCTCGTAGCTGTTGCGACGGTTTTTCAGCGTGGCCTTGTCAACCGTCAGCCACACCAGCGGGGTCGCCCGGCCATGGCGGGTGATCAGCGACAGCATGATCGTCGCCTGGTTGTCGCCATCAAAATCGGTCCAGTCCATCGCCACCATGACGCTGGGCCGCTTCCCCAGTACATAAGGTACCCACTGGGCAAAAAGGGCCGAGACATCGATCCCCTGGTTGGACAGCATGCGGTCCACCTGCTTGATCGCATGCTTGGGCAGCAGCCCGCGAGCCAGCGCCAGGCCCTGACCGATCAAGGCCACCGCGAGCGAGGCGGCTTGAATCGCTCCGGTTGTGGCTGCTGCGAGCGAGAAGATGCGCTTGTCATGCAGGTCCGAGCCGAACAGGGTATCCAGGAAGCCATGAACCCTCTCGAACGAGATCTGCTGGTTGGCCGGCATCACATGGTCCCCGCACTGACTGACGGCGGACAGGAATCGCGTTTCCGGCGCGGTGACAATCGCTTTTCGGCCTGCACACTGCAATTTCGAAGCTCGGCGGCTCACCTTGAGTCTTCTCGTAAACCTTGCAGCCTCCGCAGGAGGCGTTTCCTCCGTCTGTCGCGCGAAAAGAATGAGGGGAGCCTTGAGGAGCGCATCTCCACTGCGGGGTCAGGTCCGTCCTCGAAACTGGCAGACGGCGCGGGATCGGCGCACTCGACGCCATCCTCCTCACCATGGCCGACAAGCCGCTCCCCGTCCCGGCGTAACATCCAGGGGCGGCACGATCT
>CAIXFP010000306.1 GCA_903918705.1 uncultured Pseudomonadota bacterium | reverse complement strand
CAGGCCCAGCAGTTCGCAAGCGGCTTCCACTTCCCGCTTCACCGGGATTGCCGCTTCCTCCAGGTGGATGCCCACGCCCGACTGGTGGGCGATTTCGTTGAGGGTAGCCGCCAGGCCGCCGCGGGTGGGGTCGCGCATGACCCGGATCGCCACGCCACTGGCCAGCATGGCGGCGGTCAGTCCATTCAGCGAAGCGGAGTCGGACAGGATGGGCGCGTCGTAGGACAAGTTTTCCCGCCGGCTCATGATGGCCATGCCGTGGTCGCCGATGCTGCCGGACACCAGCACCGCGTCGCCGGGCCGGGCTTGATCGCCGGAGAGGTGGAGACCTTCTGGCAGGAAGCCGATGCCCGTGGTGGTGATGAACACGCCATCACCCTTGCCCTGCTCCACCACCTTGGTGTCGCCGGCCACCAGCATGACCCCGGCCTCTTTGGCCGCCGCGGCCATGGACTCCACGATGCGGGCGAGGTCCGCCAGGGGAAAGCCTTCCTCCAGAATGAAACCGGCGGTGAGGTAGAGGGGCGTGGCGCCCATCACCGCCACGTCGTTCACCGTGCCGTGCACCGACAGGCCGCCGATGTCGCCGCCGGGGAAGAACAGGGGCGAGACCACGTGGCTGTCGGTGGACACCACCAGGCGACCGGGGCCGGCGGGCAGCACGGTGCCGTCGTTGCCCTGAGCCAGATATTCGTTGCCCAGATGTCTCGCGAACAGATCCGCGATCAGTTGCACCATGGCGCGGCCGCCGCCGCCGTGACTCATGTCGACGCGCCCGTGTTTGATGTCCAGGGGCCGGGCGTAGCCCTGTTTGACTTGGCCGCTCATGTCGGCGATTCCTTTCGGTGGTGAAAGCGGGCGCAAGTGTAATGCGGCGGGAAGAAGGACAGTCTGTAGTCGAGGCATCCGGGAAAATAGTGGTCGAACATCCCGGCTTGAGAGGGGAAACACACTGCAATCGCAAACAAGCCCGCGCCTACCGCCGTCCCCCCAAATGCTGCCACGCCTGGGCGCGTCGCGCGGCTTCCGCCATCTGCTCGGGCGCGGCCAGGCTGGCGGCGTGGGCCAGGTTGGCGGCCGCGCCCGGGTCGCCGCCGACCTGACCCAGGTGGAACCATTTGCAGGCTTCCACCAGATCCTGGGGAACGCCCTGGCCGGTGGCGTAATACAGGCCGAGCCGGGTCTGTGCCCGGGCGATGCCCTGCTCGGCGGCGCGGGTGTACCACTCGAAGGCCTGCTCCGCATCACTGGCCGTGCCCTTGCCCTGCTCGCAGGCCGTGGCCAGGTTGTATTGCGCCTCGGCGTCTCCGGCGGCGGCGGCCTGGCGCCAGTACCCCACCGCCCGCGAGTAATCCGGTGGCACGCCCTGGCCCAGGGCGTAAATGATGCCGAGGGTGGCCAGGGCCGGGGCGAAGCCCTGATTCGCCGCCACCTGGCACCAGGCGAGGGCTTTTTCCGAACTCCTCGCCACGCCGCGACCGACGGCGTGGAAACTGGCCAAATTCCATTGCGCCTTGGCATCCCCCTGCTCCGCGGCCTTCTGATACCACGCGGCGGCGGCGCGATAATCCTGGGCAGTGCCCTGGCCCTGGGCGTGGAGGTCGCCCAGGGCGCACTGGGCAGCCGTGATGCCCTGCTCCGCCGCCAGATGGGTCCAGTGCCAGCGTTGCTCCGGGGTCAGCCCGTTGCCCGGTTGCCGGGCCAGTTGCCACTGGGCATTCGCATCACCCAGGACGGCGGCCTGGCGCAGCAGGGCGTCGGCGACCGGGGCGGCCGCGAGGGCGGCCAGAGCATGGGGATCGTTCTGCCGCGCGGCAGCGAGATACCAGTCCACGGCCAGGTCCAGTTCCCCCAGTGACCAGTGGAAATCGCCCAGGGCGCTTTGCGCCGCCGCCGCGCCGCGTTGCGCCGCCTGCCGGTACCACGCCAGGGCCTGGTCCGCGTCCTGGGCCCGTGCGTAGTGACGGGCCAGGCAGACCATGGCCTGGGCCTGGCCCTGCCGGGCGGCCTGTTGCCACCAGTGCAGTTCGGCCTGTCCCCCTTCCTGGGCCGGGGCGATGCCCTGGGCGCAAAGCAGCCCGAGGTTGAACATGGCGTCCGCGTCGCCCTGTTGCGCCGCCTTGGTCAGCCAGGCGACGGCGTGGCGGTTGTCGCGGCTCACGCCCCGGCCGTGGATGAAGCACTGCCCCAGTTCGGCCTGGGCCGCGGCGTGGCCCTGGCGGGCGGCCTTGCGGAACCAGGAGCAGGCCAGCGCCTCGTCCCGTGCCACCCCCAGGCCCCGGGCATAGAGGCGGCCCAGGGCAAGTTGGGCATCGCCGTGACCCTGCTCGGCCGCCTTGAGGAACCAGGCGAGGGCAGTTTCCGGGTCCGGCTCGCCGTCGCCGCCGGCGAGAGCCTGCTCCCCCAGGAGACATTGGGCGAGGGGACTGTTCAGGTCCGCCGCCAACCGCAGCCACTTCAGGGCGATGCGCTCATGGCCCCCGCTCAGCAGCCGGCCCAGGCCTTCGTAGGCGCCGGCCTCGCCCTGCTCCGCCGCCTTCAAATACCAGCGCAGGGCGATTTCGTCGGAATCCTGATGGCCGTGGCCGGCGGCATGGAGTCTCGCCAGGGCCAGTTGCGCCTCCACCACCCCCTGCTCCGCCGCCTTCCGGTACCACTCCAGGGCGCTCTCCAGCCGGGCCTCGGCGCGGCTCTCCTCATGGAGCCGGCCCAGTTCCCATTGCGCGCGGGCGTGCCCCTGTTTCGCAGCCTTGGCCAGCCAGGCGACGGCGCTGGCCATGTCCGGCTTGCCACTCGGGCCCATACGGTGCAGGCAGCCCAGGTGGTACTGGGCCTCGGCATGGCCCTGGTCCGCAGCGCGGGTCCACCAGGCCAGGGCCTGGCGCTGGTCCTTGGCGACGCCGTGGCCTTGGTGATAGAGGCTGCCCAATTGTGTCTCGGCCGCGGCATGGCCCTGAGCCGCGGCCTTGCGATACCAGGCGACGGCGGCCTCGGTATCGGGCGCGGCCGATAGTGGATCGTCCAGCATCCGCGCCAGGCGGTACTGGGCCTCGGCATCGCCCTGCTCGGCGGCCTGGCGAAAACAGGTGACGGCCTGGGCACTGTGGCTGGAGGCGTCCTTGCCGGAAAGCAGGGTGTTGCCGAGGGCCACCTGGGCTTCCTTGGACCCCTTGGCGGCGGCCTTGCGGTAGAGACTGGCCGCCGCCGCCGGAGGCGGCTGTTCCATGATCTGGCCGAGTTTCAGCAGAGCCTTGCTGTTGCCCTTTTCCGCCGCCTTGACGTAGAGGGACAGGGCCATCTCGAAATCCTGGGGCACGCCGTGGCCACCGGCGTATTTGCCCGCCAGCAGGCACTGGGCGGGGGAGTAGCCCTGGGTGGCCGCCAAGCGGTACCAGTGCAGGGCCTTCTTGAAATCCTGGGGGGTGCCGGCGCCGTTGGCATACATGAGCCCCACGGTAAATTGGGCGCTGGCCTGGCCCAGATCGGCCGCCTGGAGCGCCCTGGCGAAAGCCAGGGCATCCGCTTCCGGATCGTTCGCAGCCATGGCTACGCGCGGCGGGGTTGGCATTGCTGGAAACGGCCCCTGCCCTGCGGCATCAGGGCTCGCGGACGGACTCGTTCATGGCCTTGACCAGGGGCCACAGGAGATAGGAGATGAGGGAGCGCTTGCCCACCTGGATCTCTCCGGCGATGGTCATGCCGGGCAGCAGGCGGGCGTGCCGCGGCAGCCGGCTCAACTGGGTCTGGGTCAGGCGGACCCGGCCCAGGTAGTAGGTGCTGGAGCCGCCGGCAGGTACGTTGTCGCGGCGGAAGGCGTCCTCGCTGAGGGTGGTCAACTGGCCGCTCAGGGTGCCGTGCAACTGGAACGGGTAGGCATCCACCTTCACCTTGACCAGGTCGCCCTGCCGCACGTAGCCCACGTCCGCGGATTCGACCTGGATTTCCGCCTCCAGTTGCCCCCCCAGGGGCACCAGGGTGAACAGCGGATCGGTGCCGCGGGCGACGGAACCGGGCGACAGTTTGGCGATTTCCAGCACCACCGCGTCGGCGGGGGATGTCAGGGTCACCAGTTGGTGAAGCTTGTCCGCCTTCAGCAGTTGCTCCTTCACCGAATCCTGTTCCCGCGAGACCGCCAGCAATTCCTCCATGATTTTCTGGCGGAAGCCGGTCTGGAAGGTAGTGCGCTCCGCCTTCAGGCCCAGCAACTGTTTTTGCAGTTCCACCTCCCGGCTGCGCGCCGCCTGAGCGCCGCGTTCCGCTTCCAGAAGGCGGTCCTGGGCGTCCAGGTAGCGGCTACGCACCGCGTAGCGCTGGGCTACCAACTGTTGCTGCAGATCGGCCATCTCGCGCAGCACCTGGATCCGGGAGGTCATGCTGGCCAGGTCGCGGCGGTTGCTGTCCAGGGAGGCCAATACCCGTGCGATGTTCTCGTCGAGCTCCCGGTTCTTCGAGACGTAGGTGGCCTGGCGCTCGTCGGCGAGGTGGCTCTGAATCTTCTGGTCGTCGCTGGACTGGGCATCGGCGCCGACGACCTTGCCCGCCAGTTCCGCTTCCAGGCTGGCCCGCTGGGTGTCCAGGCTGGCCAGACGAGTGCGCAACTGGGTTTCGTCCGCCGCGGAGAAAGTCGGGTCCAAAGTGGCCAGGATCTCGCCTTTCCTGACGATCTGCCCGGGGCTGACGGCGATCTTCTGGATGATGGAGGTATCCAGGGGTTGCACCAGGATGTTGGGCAGGGGCGTGATCAGACGCCCCCGTGCGCTGACCACCAGGTCAATGGACGAGAACGTCGCCACCAGGAGAAACACCACCAGGGCCGCGGCCAGGGTGTGCAGGGTGAGGCTGGCCACGCGCGGCAGCGGCCGCTGTTCGATCTCGTCCGCGTCGGGCAGGAATTCCAGGACCTGACGATCCACGCGCGGTGCCGGCCGGAAGCGGCCGCGCAGGGAGGCGCCGAGGCGGCGGATCAAAGATGGCTTGTTTGCTGGTTCCATAGGTGCCGGTAGGTTTCGCTGCGGGTGAGCAGTTCCTCGTGTTTGCCCCAGTCCGCCAGGCGGCCTTGCTGCATGACCAGGATCACGTCCGAGTTGACCAGAGTGGAGAGACGGTGGGAAATCATGACCACGGTACGGCCCACGGCGATCTGGGCCAGGTTGCGGATAAAAATGGCCTCGCTCTCAGGATCCAGGGCGCTGGCCGCTTCGTCGAGAATCAGGATGTTGGGCCGGGCCAGCAGGGAACGGGCGATGGAGAGGCGCTGCTTCTGGCCGCCGCTCAGGTTCGACGCGTTCTCTTCCAGCAGGGTGTCGTAGCCCTGGGGCATGCGTTCGATGAATTCCTCCGCCCCGGACGCCTGGGCGGCGGCGACGATTTCCTCGATGGTGGCGTCGGGCTTGGTGATGCACAGGTTGTCGCGGATGGTGCCGCGGAACAGGAAGTTCTCCTGCAGGACGACGCCGATCTGGCGGCGCAGATGGGACAGGTCTATCTCCCGCGCATCGATGCCGTCGAACCGGACCAGGCCCTCCTCCACGTTGTAGAGGCCCTGGATCAGCTTGGTCAGGGTGGTCTTGCCGGACCCGCTGCGCCCCACGACCCCCACCACGGCTCCCGCCGGGATGGTGAAGCTGGTCCGGTCCAGGGCGTTCACGCTGGCGCCGGGATAGCGGAAGGTCACGTCCTCGAAGGTGATCTGCCCTTGCAGTTGCGGGCGCAGGCCACCGGCGCCGAGACGGCCTTCCGGCGGCCGGTTCATGATCTCCGCCAGCATGCGCACGGACATGGCGGTCTGCTGGTAGTCGTTGATCAGGCTGACGATCTGGACCAGGGGCCCCACCACCCGGCCGGACAGCATCTGGAAGGCGATCAGCACGCCCACGGTCATGGTCTGTTCAAACACGCTTTGGGCGCCGATGAAGATGATGACCACCGGCAACAACTTGCCGAGAAGGTCGGTGACCATGTTGCCGGAGATGGCCAGCTTGCCCACCTGAAAATGGGCGGTAATGGATTCCGCCGAGAGCTGGTCCCAGTTCTTCCGCTGCGAAGGCTCGATGGCCAGGGCTTTCACGGTGCGCATGCCGTGGATGGTTTCCACCAGCAGGGCCTGGCGCCGGCCTTCGGCGATGTTGAGGCGGTCGAGCCGCTCGCGGAATGTGGGCAGCAGGACGGCGATGATGACGGCGATGGCCAGGGTGAAGCCCAGCACGATCAGCGCCAGGGTGACGGAATAGGTGAATAACAGGGGCAGGAAGATCACCAGGGCCACGGCATCCATGCCGGCGAACAGCAGGCGGCCGGTGAGGAAATTGCGGATACCCTCCAGTTGCTGCATCTGGCGGGTGATGACCCCTGCGGTGGACAACTCGAAGAAGTCGATGGGCAGGGACAGCAGGTGGCTGAAGGTGCGCCGGGTGACGTGCATGTCGATCTTGTTGGTGGCGGACAGCAGCAGCATCTGGCGCAAATAGCTGAACAGCGAGTCGAACAGCAGGGCAAGGCTCACGCCCACGGTGAGCACCATCAGGGTGGCGGAACTCTGGTGCACCAGAACCTTGTCGATCACCAACTGGAAGAACATGGGGGAGGCCAGGGCCAGCGCGTTCATGGACATGCCGGCGATGATGATGTCGCGGAAGGCGGTGCGCTGCTTCAGGATCTCCGGGATGAACCAGCGCAGGCCGAAGGGCTGCCGGGTATCGAAAATCGAGTGGGTGCGCTTGAGGAAGATAACTTCCCCGCCCCAGATCTCGTTGAAGGCGTCGGCGCCATAGTAGGTGATGGACGTGGCATTGGCGCAGGGGTCCACCACCGCCAGGGTGTCGCCCTCCCCTTCCTTCCTGGCGCCCACCACGATGACGCCGGCGCCGTTCTTCAGCCGCGCCAGCAGGGGAAACACGCCTTGCTGGGCCACCAGGGCGGACCAGGCAAGCTGGCCCTGCCTGGCCTTCATGCCGATGTCGGCGGCCATCCGCAACACCAGGGTAGTCTTCGGCTCTTCGTCGGCCAGGGCGAAATCGTGGATCAGACGCTCCGGATTGATCCGGATGCCGTGATGCTGGGCAATCGCGGCGATGCACTGCACCACACTATGGGAAAACTTGTCAGTCATTTCCGGGACGTTCCTGCGGGTAATTCGGCCAGGCCGGCTGGGTTTTGCGGCGCGGCGGGCACGCTCGCGTCGCCGCGCAGGGCCACCAGAATCGCGCTGCCGCGCTGTTTGCCAGCCAGGCCGCGCATCATGGCCAGGCCGTCGTCGCGGCGAGTAAAGTGGCCGGCCCGCACGGCATAGCGGCGCTGCCGATGGCGGTCGCGCAGCGGAGCCACATAAGCCTCCACACCCTTGGCCAGCAGGGCGGACAAGGCACGGCTGGCATTCTCCGCGCTGGCGAAAACTCCCAGTTGGACGCTATAGGCCAGGAGGGCCGGCACGGGCTTCGCGGCGCTGGCGGGGGCCGTGCTTTGATGTTCCGCCCAGTTGGGGGTGACCAGAGCCAGGGCATCCTCCTTGCGCGCGAAAGCCTGCGCCACGGTCGCCGCGGCCTTCCGGTCGGGGTAGGTGCCCGCGCGCACCGCATGCCAGAGGCGGCCCCCGCCATCCCTGATCTCCACCTGCCGCGTGTCGTAGCCCTTGCCATGCCAGAAACGGGCCGCGGCGGCGGCGTGGTCCGCCGTGGAAAAGGCCCCCAGTTGCAAGGCATAGTCGATGGCCAGGGGCGGCGCGGCGGCCGGGCTTGCGCTCGGCTCTCCGGCGGGAGGAAGCGGAGCATGAGCCGTCCGGTCCAGGTCCAGCGTGGCGGGCTTGCCGTCCGGACCAACTTGTGTGGGGACGGAAACGGCGGGGCCATCGTCCTTGCCGCGGATGGCGCGAGCCGCTGCCATGGCGTCCCGCTTCCGCTCGAAGACTCCCGAGCGCACCACGAACACGGGGTGGTTGCCGGCGTCCCGGCTTTCGCTGACGTAGATGTCGTAGCCCTTCCGCTTCCAGAAGTCATGGGCCAGCGCCGCGTTTTCCCGGCTGGAAAACGCGCCCAGTTGCACGGTATAGGCCAGGCGCGCACGGGGTGCGATGAACGCCGGACGCGCGGCCTTGAGCAACTGGCCTTCGTTGCGCGGGACCGAGGTCTCTCCCGCAGCCATCGGCGGCGGGACCGGGCCGAACAGCGCGTCCAGCCTGGGATCCTCGGCCGGCGCCGGCTTGCTCGGCGCCGGTTTCGGGGTCCACCACGCCGTCCCGGTCTCCGGCCTGGCGCTCACCGGCGACCGCGCCTGGTCCCTGGCCACAGGGACCGCCACCACGGGAATGGCCTGCGTCGGCTTGTGCCCGGCCGCCTCCGTCGGCATTGCCACACCGGTTGCGCAAGGGGCCCGCGAAGGCGGCGCCACCACGACGGTCTCGTCGGACTGGGAGGACACCACCCGGCAGCGCTGCTGGTCGGCCTGAAGGGCGAGACAGAATTCCTCCGCCTGTTGCGGACTGGCGAATTTCGCCACATAGAGCCGGAACCAGGACTGGCGGCCGTCGATGTCTTCGTCGAGATGGCCCCCGAGGCGAGGGCGGACGATACGGCTCTCCATGAATTTCGCATAGCGGGTGAGCAAATCACGCCAGGCAGGACCAATGCTGGTGCGGTGGTAGAGACCGGCCAGTTCCACCTGCCAGAAGGTCTCCGGGCTCGTGGCATTGCCCTCGTTCATCGGAATGCCTTCGACCGTCTGGATCGTCGTGCTCCCTGCCGGCGGCGGCGGAACCGCCCCGGCAAGCGGCGTCGGCCCGCCCAGATTCACGCCGCCCCCGAGGGCCTGGAACAGGCTGATGTAGCTCCGGAAATAGTCCATCCTGGTCTGTTGATAACCTTCCAGGTAATTGTGATAACTGCGCTGGGT
>CAIXFP010000305.1 GCA_903918705.1 uncultured Pseudomonadota bacterium | reverse complement strand
GGACGGCGAACTGGCGCAGCACTTCATGCAGGAAGAAGCCCAGCCACACGCTTTCCCCCTTGCCGCCCACGCCCATGCGGCAGGCCAGGGTCTGGTAGAGCAGCCAGCCGTTGCTCAGCACGTTGAGGGACTTGTCGGGGGTTTCCACCTGCACCGCGCCCAGGGTGGCCTTGGCCCCTGTTCAAATCCCGGCCCAGCCTCGTGTTACTCTTGCTAATACCCATGAAGGGAAATGACATAAGTTCCCGTATAGGGAACAATACGACGAAATGCGCATCCTGGGTTTACTGCTGTTAGATGAATTCAAGAAGGCCCATGCCGATGCGCGAGGTTCGCTGGATGCCTGGCAGCGCGAAGTCGATGACGCAGAGTGGCTCACACCCCAGGACATCAAACAACACCATCGCAGCGCGGACTTACTCGCCGATAACCGGGTGATCTTCAACATCAAGGGCAACAGTTATTGGCTGGTGGTGAAGGTGCGCTACCAGAATGGTTTGGTCGTGGTGGAATGGGTTGGCACCCATGCCGAATACGACAGGAAGCGTTTTTAGAGATTACCCACGCCTCGGGCTCAAGCAGGCAGGAGAGAAGCATGAACATCAAGGTCATCAAACAACGGGAAGACTACTCGCAGGCCATGGCGCGTCTGTCCACCCTCATGGACCTCGACCCCCAGCCAGGCAGCGACCAGGAAAGCGAACTGGAACTGCTGGCGCTGGTGATCGAGGACTACGAGCGCAAGGTCGTGCCGCCTCCCATGCCCGATCCCGTGGACGCCATCCTGTTCCGCATGGATCAGGCGGGCCTCGCACGCAAGGATCTGATTCCCTACATCGGCTCGGCCTCCAAGGTGTCGGAAGTCCTGTCGCGCAAACGCCCACTGTCGCTGGCCATGATCCGCAGGCTGCACCGGGGGCTGGGTATTCCGGCCGCCTCATTGATCAGCGAAGAACAGCCCCCCCAGGTGTCGTTGGCAGACGAACCGGACCTAGACTACACGCGCTTCCCGCTCAAGGAAATGAGCGAGCGAGGGCATTTCGGCCAAGTTGTGGCTGGTGCACGCAAATTGAAGGATTACGCCGAGGGACTGATGGGCGGTTTCCTCCAGGATTTGTCTCCCGCCAAGCTGCAACCTGCCCTGTTGCGCGCGCCCCTGCATCAACGCGGCGCCCGCACCATGAATGCAGATGCCCTGCTGGCCTGGCGGCTCTGCGTGCTGAAAAAGGCCCGCGCCGTCGAACTGCCCCATGTCTACGAAAGGGGCGTGGTCACGACCCAGTGGCTGCGCGACCTGGCCAAGCTCTCTGCCCTAAGCGAAGGCCCCAAACTGGCGCGGGAATACCTGGCGAATGCCGGCATCGCCCTGGTGGTCGAACCCCACTTCAAGGGCACCTATCTGGATGGCGCCGCCATGCTCGACCAAGGCCGCCCCATCGTCGCCCTCACCCTGCGCCATGACCGGCTGGACAACTTCTGGTTTGCCCTGCTGCATGAACTGGCTCACGTCGCAAAGCATTTGGACGAAGCCCATCCGGTATTCACCGATGACCTGGACAGCCCGGACGAGGAGGACAGAAAAGAGCGGGAGGCCGACGAACTGGCCACCCACGCCTTGATCCCGCCCGCCGCCTGGGCCAAGGCCGCCGTGAGTACCAGCCATGCCGTTGCGGATGCCCTGGCGTTATCCCGTCAGCTCGGCATCCACCCCGCAATCGTCGCCGGACGGGTGCGCCACGAAACGAAAAACTTCCGCCTGCTTGCCCGCCAGGTTGGCCAGGGTGAACCCGGCCGGCAGTTGGCCAACCCCGGCCAGAACCAAGGAACCCGATGATCACCAAACAACAACTCGGCAACTCCCGTGGGGCATGGCCGAAATCCTTTACGAAAAGGTGGAGGACTACAAGATCTAGACCTGTAGTTGCTGCTCGGAGGTGCGGAATATCGTTCCTGGCCCCTGAATCACTTCCGGCGCATATGCCGGGCGGCATTGAGTGCTATCCGTCTCGATACGGCCGAAGCAGCCGGCCAGGCCATTGCGGTCCCCGAAGAAGTCGCCCGTGAGATCGCTGCCATGCGCGCCGCACGGCGCGCTGGCGACGCCAACTGAGTATTTTTGCCATGCGGCTGGTGCTTGACACCAACGTGGTCGCATCGGCCATCCTGTGGGGAGGGTCGCCACGCCTATTGCTGCAAGCAGCGCGCGAGAAACGCATCGCGCTCTACACCAGTACCCCCATGCTGGCTGAACTCAGCGACATCCTCGCGCGGCGCAAATTCGCCCGAAATATTGCCGCCTCTCTCCTGAGCATCGAACATCTCGTCGATGGCTATGCGCAACTGGCCGCTCTGGTTCGGCCCACAGCGTTGGCAGGCATCGTTCCCGATGCCGACGATGATGTCGTGATAGCCACTGCGATTGCGGCGAAAGCCGTGTCAATCAGCATCCAATAGTTGTCAGGTGCGTATTCCAGACCAACCTGGACACTGATTCCACGGGAAGCTGGACAGTGATTCCACGGCAAGCTGGACACCGATTCCAGAGCAAGCTGGACAGTCAGCCGTAGCTGCGTAGCACGCGGGATAACCGTGGCATCCTGGG
>CAIXFP010000304.1 GCA_903918705.1 uncultured Pseudomonadota bacterium | reverse complement strand
GGGTGGGCTCCAGTTTCTGGAGGGCATCGGTGGTGTCCAAGTTCTGGACGTCATGGGTGGCGTCACGATTTGTTACGTCATCAGCTGGACGTTGCCTGCCGACGGCAGCGAAGCCAGTATCGGTCAGCCGATGCTGGCCGGCCTCTTCAATAATCAGGCCACGGCTGAGCAGGCCGCCGATGACCTTGGCCCGCGCGCCGCCGCGCAGGGTGGATGGCAGGGGTTCAAGGTTGCCGTCCAGGCGGTCGGCGGCGGCTTCGAGGATGGCGGTCTGGGTGGGGGTGAGTTGGACAGTCATGATGATCTCCAGTGATTTGGTGGGCGTCGTCACTCGCCGTCGCCGCCGAAGATCGCCAGCAACTCGTCCAACCCGGCCTCCACCCGCCCAAGGTCGCCGACGTGGCCCCAATCGATGACATCAGGGTCATGACCGAAGTGGTCATCGGCGAGTTGCTGCAACCGTTCCAGCTTGACGCGGATGGCGGCGGTACGGGCGAGGTAGGCGTCGAGGGCGGTTTGCTTGGTGTTCATCTTGGGCTCCGTGGGGTGATTGACGACGCACTCATGAACGCGCTGGGCGATTAGGAAGCCAAGCTTTAAGAACGGATAGATCACCAGAAACGCCCTGTTGTTCAACCATTCATCCTTGCATTTGTATTTTTATGCATGTGTAGTTACATTGAACTCGATGTGCTGTTAGAGTTTGCGCCATGAGAGTATCCAAAGAAGAGCTTGTCGCTGTCCTGTCCCAGTTCAACCCTTGGTGGCGTGAGGAAGCTATTTCCGACCTGCCCAGGTGGCGGCGCGCTGCGTTTAGGGAGTTGTACGCCTGGACGACCAACCCACCCGCCCCCCGGGCTGTTCTACTTTCTGGTGCACGCCAGATCGGCAAAACCACGCTGATGTTGCAGGCTGCCGATGCGCTGTTACGGGAAGGGGTGCCGGCTGCCAACATTCTCTACGTCACTTTCGACCACCCCATCCTGAAACTCGCCGGCATTGATGCCGTGCTGGAGGCATGGCGTGAGCGTGAACCCAAGGTGGCTGGCCCGGAATACCTGTTTCTCGACGAGGCCCAGTTCATTCGCGACTGGGGCACCTGGGTCAAGCACCAGGTGGATTTCGCCAAACATCGGCGCATCGCTTTTACCGGTTCGGCGATGCCCCTGGTTGAGGCCGGGCAGGAATCCGGCGTCGGCCGCTGGCACACGATCCGCCTAACCACGCTCTCGTTCTACGAATACCTCCAGATCAAGAATCTGTCACTCCCGCCACTGCCGCGCCTCAAATCACTACGCGACCTGTTCGACTGGCCGCAGTCAGACCTGTACCGCGTCACCGAGGCCGCCGCCCCCTATGTTGGGCATTTCCACGAATACCTGGTGCGAGGCGGATTTCCTCAGACCACACAAGTCGAAAGCATCACCCAAGCACAGCGTCTGCTGCGTGAAGACATCATCGACAAGGTGCTGAAGCGCGACATGACCGCGTTGTTTGGCGTGAGGCGTGTTCTGGATCTGGAGCACACCTTCCTCTACTTGTGTATGCACGATGCCGGCCCTCGACAACCACGGCATGGGCACGGTGTTCGAGGAACTGATACGCCGCTTCAACGAGGAAAACAACGAAGAGGCCGGC
>CAIXFP010000303.1 GCA_903918705.1 uncultured Pseudomonadota bacterium | reverse complement strand
TGGGCGTTCTTCTCGGTCACACTGGCGCAACCGGCCAGGTAAGCGGCAACCGCAAGGGCGATCAGGGGGGTACGCAGGTGCATCGGGTATCGGCTCATGGTGGCCTCGCAACGGCTGACGTCGTGAGAAAATGCTCCAAGATTATCGCCCATGATTATGTTTTTACAAGTTATTTATAAAATTGTGTACTTATAGGCGCATGCCCCGGAAGCGAACCCGACAGCCGAATCGAGCGTGGCACGCCCGATGCCGAAGGAACCCCCCAGGCGATTAGCGGTGATAATCAGCCCCACCTTCTCAACTCGGGAACCGCATGCTTGATGAATACTGCCTGAATGGCCTGGTCGTGGACGACATGGCGGCGATGCGGAGCATGATGAAGTCCCAGCTCCTCAGCCTGGGAGTCGCGCGGGTGGCCGAGGTGCCGAATGCCGCACTGGCCATCGACAAACTGCGCGGCGACAAATTCGATCTGCTGCTGGTGGATTACTACCTGGGCGACGCCACCGATGGCCAGCAATTGCTGGAACTGGTCCGCAACGAACAACTGGTCGCCAGCAGCGCCGTGATCGTGATGGTGACGGCGGAGAAGGCCTACGGCCAGGTCGCCAAGGTGGCCGAGCACGCGCCCGATGCCTACGTGATCAAGCCCTTCACCGCGGAGACCCTGCTCAGGCATCTGCGCCCGGTCATCGAGCGCAAGATGGGCATCCGGCAATTGCACAAGAAGACGCCGGGGCTCAAACCCATCTACGACCAGTTCGACGCCGGCCGCTACGATGCCGTGATCGCCCTGGTGGACGCCTATACCCAGAGGGAAGGCGTACGGGCCGACACCGCCCGGCTCAAGGCCGACGCCCTGATGAAAAAGGGCGACTACGTGCGCGCCCTGGAGCACTACCTGGAACTGCACGAGACCTATGCCTGGGCGGCCCTGGGGGTGGCCCGGGTGCGCCTGCAGTTGCGCCAGACCGATGCCGCCATCGCCGAACTGGAGCGCCTGGTGGCGGAATCGCCCCAGTATGTGCACGCCGCCGATGTGCTGGCGGAGGCTTACGTCCAGGCCAACCATACCGACCGGGCGCTGGCCGCCCTGGAGGCGGCCTGCGCCCGGTCACCGACGGTGAACCGCATGCGGGCGGCCGCACAGGTGGCGGAACAGGCCGGCGACGACGCCCGCCTGGTGCAGTGGGCGGGCAAGGTGGTGGACGCCAACAAGTTCGCCATGGTCCAGGATTACACCGACCATGCCCGCCTGGTGCGCGGCCTGGTCAACGCGGGCCAACTGGACAAGGCCGTCTCCAGCCTGGCGCGGTTCGAGAACGAGATTCCCCAGGTCCGGCAATCCGCCAGCGTCCAGGCCGCCAAGGCCCGTACCCTGGCCGCCCAGATCGACCACGAGACCCACGCCCTCCAGGACATGCCGGCGTCCATCCGGGACCGGCGCATGGCCCATGTGAAGGAACGGCAGGCGCGCCTGGACGAACTGGTGGGCGGACTGGAACACCTGGAACACCGCCCCGAGGAAGCGGCCTTCCTGAGCGAGGCTTACATGGCCACGGGCCGCGAGGAACAGGCCGCGCGGAGCGCCGCCCATGCCCTGGCCCACGGCTGCCCCCTGCCGCCGGGCATGGGCAGCGAGGCATGGCGGCAACAGGTTGCCACCCAGACCGCGGAAAAAACCCGCGCGCGCATCAAGGAAGGCCTCGACCTGCTCCGCGCCGGCCAGACCCGGGAGGCTCTCAGCCTGTTCATGCACCTGGTGGAACACACGCCGGCCGACCTCACGCCCCAGTTGCTGGCCAATGTGGTGTCCACGGTGGTGATCCTGCGGCAGAAAGGCGAAGCGTCGGCCAGCGAATTCATGCCCTTCGCCCGCACCGCCCTGGAGCGCCTGAAGCACGAATACCCGGATTACGAACGCCTGCCCGGCCTGCTCCAGGCCTTCGCGCACCAGGAGCCGCCGCCGCGACCCTGAGCCGCGCCGCCGGCGGCGATCAGGTCTTGACCAGCTTCTTGTGGGTCACCAGGTTCATCACGATGCCGAAACCCACCAGCACGGTGACCATGGACGTGCCGCCGTAGCTGACCAGGGGCAGGGGCACGCCCACCACCGGCAGGATGCCGGAGACCATGCCCATGTTGACGAAGGCATAGGTGGCGAAGGTGAGCACGATGGCGCCGGCGAACAGGCGCCCGAACAGGGACGGGGCGCCGGAGGCCAGCACCAGGCCGCGCCAGATGATGGCGGCGTAGAGCAGGAGCAGGAACAGGTTGCCGATGAGGCCGA
>CAIXFP010000302.1 GCA_903918705.1 uncultured Pseudomonadota bacterium | reverse complement strand
CGCCATGTATTACGCCGATGAGGCCCTGGTAGTGACCAACCCGGAAGTCTCCTCGGTGCGCGACTCCGACCGCATCCTCGGCATCCTCGCCGCCAAGTCGAAACGCGCGGTGGACAAGGCGGACCCGGTCAAGGAACACCTGCTGGTGACCCGCTACCAGCCCGGTCGTGTGGCGGCCGGGGAAATGCTCTCGGTGGAAGACATCCAGGAGATTCTGCGCATCCCCCTGCTGGGCGTGATTCCGGAGTCGGAATCGGTACTGCAGGCGTCCAACTCCGGCACCCCGGCCATCCATCTCGACAAGAGCGATGTGGCCGAGGCCTACAAGGACGTGGTGGCCCGCTTCATGGGCGAAGAGGTGCCGATGCGCTTCCTCACCGCCGAGAAGGTGGGATTGTTCAAACGACTGTTCGGAGGCCGCTGAAATGTCATTGATCGACAACCTGCTCGACTACCTGCGCGGCCCCGAGAAAAAGACCGCCGTGGTGGCCAAGGAACGCCTCCAGATCATCCTCGCCCACGAACGGGCCGGCCGGGGTGCCGCCACCCCCGACTACCTGCCCGCGTTGCAGGAAGAGTTACTGGAAGTCATCGCCAAGTACATCCACATCGACCGCGAGAAGATCAAGGTCCAACTGGAAAAACACGGCGAATACGACGTGCTGGAACTCAACGTCACCCTGCCGGAGCACCAGCGGGTGCTGTGAGGCTGGCGGGGTTGGTTGATCGCGTTAGGGCCGCGGGGCACGATGCCCAGCGTGGCGTCGGTGGTTGTTGTGGGGCTGCCTCGCGTCAACCTGACCTGGGGCTGGCCACTACGCCGCGCCACCACTCACTTTCCCGGTTGACCGCTCATCGGCCCACCTGAGCCCACAGGGGGTGTTGAAGTGGGCGCCCGCGATCACGCCCACCGGATAGGGTAGCCCGCTACGCGTCCGATTGCGAGCCGAGACCTGGCCCCACCAGGCTGCGTCGGCTTCGCTTCCTCCCACTGGAGTGGCGGTGCCGGCCATGCCTGCTGTCGCCACCTCGGCCCCACTAAAAGTGCCATGTCGGATTACGGTGTAAATCAGCTCTTTACACCCCGCTAGCGCCTAGCATGGTGCAAGGCGCGCCGCGAGTGGTCGTCGCGACGACAGGCGGTGGCTTTCTGCCCCGATTTGCTTTCGGGAATTGCCGTTGGCGGGTGTTGAGTAGCAGGCTTGTTTGCAACTAGGCGATAGTGATTGCGATCGTATCGCTTTGGCCCATGTGATTGGTTTTCTTCCGGTACGACATTCAGGCGTGCCGTACCGGTCAGGAGTGCACCATGTTGGATTCCGTCAAATTTATCGATTCGACTCTCATCTACTTCAGCGCCATCCTCGCAGTCCTGTTCGCTGCGTCCTACGCCGGGCTTCTGATCCATGCCTGCGTCAAGTCTCTTGCTCGCATGCGGATGATGGCCTATGCGGCATACGCCGGCCTGGTGTTCTCGGCCATCACCCTGGCCTTCTCCATCAACTTGTTCGTTGACGGGAACTCGATAGCTCTGGTTTTCCTTCTGCTGGTCGGGTATTTCCTCGCGCCTCATGTCTTCCTGCGCCTCAATCCAGGAATGCGCGCCGATGCAAAACCCGACCCTGCACTCGAGACTTCGCGGCAACACTGAAGGGCCGACTGCCCGTATCCGATGTTCCTCCGGCAAATGGCTGGTGATAAGGGTCGAACTCGCACTGGGACGATCATCGAAGATATCCAGCAGATCCCCGCGGCCCTCGTCGGTCAGCGGCGTCAGCGCCCAGTCGTCGATCACCAGGGCATCCGTCTACGCCCGTTGCGCCAGCGACTGCGCATCGCCGCCGACGCCGAGCCCTCTCGAAAGCGCTTCCGGAAATGACCTTGCGATCAGGGATGTCCGCAAGCGACAGGCATCATGCCCGCCGATCCCTCGGAATCAGCCCTGGTCGCCCTGGCGCAGCGCCCGGCTGACGGCGAAGAAGGCTCCCAGCCAGCCCAGGCCGGAGGAAAGCAGCAATAGCAGCGCAGTCTCCGGGAAGGTGAGGCCATTGAGATGAAACTGCGAACCATAGGCCACCGCGACCTGGGTGACGCTGCCTTGCAGCAGGTAGCCGCCTCCGAGCACCAGCAGCCAGCCGGTGATGCCTCCGGCCAGGCCCTGGATGCCGCCGAAGTAGAGGAACGGGCGGCGGATGAAACGGTCGGTGGCGCCGATCAGGCGGGCGACCTCGATCTCGTCTTTCTGCGCGTAGATCTGTAGGCGGATGGTGTTGCCGGTGATGGCGGCCAGTGCCGCGCCGAGGACGGTGATCAGCATGCCCACCAGGTCGCGTCCCAGGTGCATGAGGGCGGCCAGGCGTTTGATCCAGTCCGTGTCCACCAGTACCCGCTCGCTGTCCGGGTTCGCACGGAGTTGCGCGGCCAGGGCCTCCAGGGCGGCAGGAGACGTATCCCGTGGCGTGAGCACCAGGGTGTGGGGCAGGGGATTTACCGGCAATCCCTCGGCCACCTCGGCCAGGCCCGCCGCCTCCAGGTGCTTGATGCCATCACTCTTGCTGATGAAGCGCGCCTCGGCGACGTCGGCGCGCTTGCGCAGGCTGGTCGCCAGTTCCCGCGCGCGGCTCTCGTCGATGTCCTTGAAAAACACGGTGATTTCCGCCTGGGGTTTGACGCCGCCGGCGGCCCGTTCCAGATTGGCCAGCAGCACGTAGAGGGCGGTGGGCAGGCTGACCGCCACGCCGATCACCAGGACGGTGAACAGGGTGGCCAGCGGCGCCGTCCGAAATGGCTCGGCGGCGAGCTTGAGGCTGTGCAAATGGTGGGTGAGCCAGGCTTTCATGACACCAGCTTGCCATAGGCCAGGGTGACCTTGCGGCCGCCGTAGCGGTGGATCAGATCCTGGTCGTGGGTGGAGATGATGAGGGTGACGCCCACCTCGTTGAAGGCGCGGAACATGTCCATAATGTCGCGGGCATAGGCGTCGTCCAGGTTGGCGGTGGGCTCGTCGGCCAGGACCAGGGCGGGGCGGCTGACGATGGCGCGGGCGATGCACAGGCGTTGTTGCTCGCCCCCGGAAAGGGTGATGGGGCGCGCGCGCTCCTTGGTGAGCAGGCCCACCTTGTCCAGGGCGGCGCGCACCCGCTTGGCGGCGTCGACACCGATGACGCCCTGGATGTGCAGCGGCATGAGCACGTTGTCGAACACGCTGCGGTCGTAGAGCAGCTTGTGGTCCTGGAAGATCAGGCCGATGTTGCGGCGGAAGAAGGGCAGGGCAGGGCGCTTCATGCGGCCGACGTTCTGGCCGTTGACGATGATGTGGCCGGCAGTGGGCCGCTCGATGGCGGCGATGAGCTTCAACAGGGTGCTTTTCCCGGCGCCGGAATGGCCGGTGAGAAACACCATTTCGCCCGGCGCGATTTCCAGCGAAACATTGGCCACCGCCTCGTGGCCGCCGGGATAGCGCTTGGTAACTTCGGAAATTTCGATCAGCGGCTGGCTCGGCATGGTCGCGGCAGGCTCAGGCGAACAGGGCGTCGACGAATTCGGCGACGCGGAACGGTTGCAGGTCTTCCAGGCTTTCGCCGACGCCGATGAAGCGCACCGGTACCGGCTGCCGCTTCGCCAGCGCCGCGATGACACCGCCCTTGGCGGTGCCGTCCAGCTTGGTCATGACCAGGCCGGTGAGGCCCAGCGATTCGTCGAAGGCCTTCACCTGCATCAATGCGTTCTGGCCGATGTTGGCGTCCAGCACCAGCAACACTTCGTGGGGAGCGCTGGGATCGGCCTTCTGAATCACCCGCTTGACCTTGCGGATCTCTTCCATCAGGT
>CAIXFP010000301.1 GCA_903918705.1 uncultured Pseudomonadota bacterium | reverse complement strand
GGTGTCCGTGGCCCGTGGCCAGGTCGACCTGTCTGCGATCAAGAGCGAAGGCGAGGAAGCCGCCGAGCCGGCCAAGACCGAGGAAGAAGCCAGGCCGTTCCTGGAGCGCCTGAAGAAGTCCCTGGAAGGCCGCGCCAAGGATGCCCGCGCCTCCGCCCGCCTGGTGGATTCCCCCGCCTGCCTGGTGGCCGACGACGGCGACATGAACGCCAATCTGGCGCGCATGTTGAAGCAGATGGGCCAGGCCGTGCCCGAGTCGCAGCCGATCCTGGAAGTGAACCTGGCCCACCCCCTGGTCAAGCGCATGGAAGGCGAGGATGGCGAGCGCTTCGACGAACTCGCCGGCCTCCTGCTGGACCAGGCGGTGCTGCTGGACGGCGGCCAGTTGAACGACCCGGCCGGGTTCGTGAAGCGGGTGAATGCGCTGCTGTTCGGGTAAAACAACAATAAATTATTCAGGGAGGCGATATGGAGCTTCGTTGGGAAATCGAGACTGGATGGCCCAGTCAACTGGCTTTGCACAAACGTATTTCGGCATAGGTACGGGTCGATCGGGTTGATGTTTTCAAAATTGGCATTACGAACGCTCCGTCTATACGAATCTCGGCTTACCGTAGTCGTGGCGCTGGTTATGACGAGATGGTGGTGCTGTAAGAAACCAGTTCGGATAAACACGTGCGCGAGTTGGAAGCCATTTTGATCGAGTACTATGGCGACCGTTCTGATGCCCGACGGGCTGGTGGAGGCGGAGCGCGAGGTGTGGGACCGTACTTTTTGTATCTCGTGCGGAAGCACACGCAGTAGTGGTGCCGCCCTGTCTACACTGTGTACACATATACTTTTGATCGGATCGTAATGCCCATCCTCAGCATGTTCTTCGGCATCATCATCCGCATGTACTTTGGTGATACCCAGCAGCACCATCAGCCGCATATTCACGCCGAATATCAAGGCGAGCAGGCGGTGTTCGAGATAGAGACCGGTGCCATACTGGTCGGGTCATTGCCGCCGGCCAAGGTCAGGCTGGTGCTCGCCTGGATGGAAATCCATCGCGAGGAACTCCTTGCCGACTGGCAGTTGGCGGTCAACCATGAATCTCCGTTCAAAATCGACCCGTTACGTTGAGGCCGCAATGAACCCTTACGTAAAGAACCTCACCCCATTGGCCGACTATCGCCTCCTGGTCGAGTTCGAGAACGGCGAGCGTCGGGTATTCGACCTCACTCCTTATCTGGGCAAAGGGGTTTTTACGCAATTGCGCGATCCAGCCCGGTTTCGGCTCGCGCGGGTGGTTGCCGGTTCCATCGAGTGGCCGGGCGAAATCGACCTGAGCTACGACACCATTTATATGCAAAGCCAACCGGCCGCGGTCGCTTCGGCCGCGTAGCACCGGTAAAGAAACCCGACATGACCCAAATCACCCTCGCCCTGTCCAAGGGCCGCATTTTCGAAGAAACCCTGCCGCTCCTGGCCGCCGCCGGCATTGTTCCGAGCGAGAGCCCGGAGTCGTCGCGCAAGCTGATCATCGCCACCAACCGCCCCGATGTGCGCCTGATCATCGTGCGCGCCAGCGACGTGCCCACCTACGTGCAGCATGGCGCTGCCGATCTCGGCATCGCCGGCAAGGACGTGCTGATCGAGCACGGCGGCGAAGGCTTGTATCAGCCCGTGGACCTCGAGATCGCCAAGTGCCGCATGATGGTGGCCACCCCGGTGGGCTTCGACTACCAGGCGGCGGTGCGCCGTGGGGCGCGTCTGCGGGTCGCCACCAAGTACGTGAATATCGCCCGCTTGCATTTCGCCCAGAAGGGCGTCCACATCGATCTGATCAAGCTCTACGGTTCCATGGAACTCGCGCCTCTGGTGGGGTTGGCCGACGTCATCGTCGATCTGGTGTCCACCGGCGGCACCCTCAAGGCCAACAATCTGGTGGCGGTGGAAGAAATCCTGCCCATCAGTTCGCGCCTGGTGGTGAACCAGGCCGCCTTGAAACTCAAGCACGACATCTTGCAACCCATCATCGCGGCCTTTCGCGGCGCGGTCCTGCAATAACCCGATGCTATCCTTGCCCCGCCTTGCGAAATGCCATGGGTAAAACTTGAGGCGTCAAGGGATGGGCCGCGATAATGCCGCCTTCCCGCGGTATCCCCCCGAAATTTCTGAAAACTTTATGAGGCTAGGAAACGATGCGTCCCCGAAATAAAAAAGTTCTGCTGGCAGCCCTGATGGTCGTGCTGGCCGGTTGCGGCGGCAAGACGGGCGCCGAGTCTCCCGCCGGTCCCGTGGCGGCGAAGGTGAATGGCGAAGCGATCGACGCCCATAGCGTCGAGGCGCAACTGGCCAAGGTGGGTCTCAAGGACTCGGCTCAGTCTCAGGAAGCCGCCAACCAGATGCTTAACGTCCTGCTGGAGCAGCGTTTGCTGGCGCAACAGGCGAGGAAATCCGGCCTGGACAAGGATGCCGCCGTGAATGACGCGGTCCAGGCGGCGGAGCGCCAGGTGCTCGCTCAGGCTTACATTGACAAGATCACGGTGAATGCCGCCAAGCCCACTGATGCCGAAGTCAAGGATTATTACGACAAGCACCCCGAGTTGTTCTCCGAACGGCGCATCTACCGTCTGCAGGAACTCCAGATTCAGGTGAATCCCGAGAACGTCGGCGCGGTGAAGGCCAGGTTGAGCAACGGTGCAAATCTGAACGAACTTGTGGAGTGGCTGAAGTCGCAGAATATTCCGACCCGGGGCGCCCAATCGGTCAAGCCCGCGGAACAACTGCCTCTGGAATTGGCGGCCAGGTTGCATCCGCTCAAGGATGGCCAGGCCATCACCCTGGAAAACCCCAGACAGTTCACGGTTCTGGCCATCACCGGCTCACAAACCCAGCCGTTGACGCTGGACCAGGCGCACGCCCTCATCGAGCGCTTCCTCTTGACCATGCACAAACGGGACATGGCCAAGGCCGACCTCGACAAGCTGCGCGCGGCCGCCAAGATCGAATACGTGGCGCCTTACGCGCAAGCCAAGGCCGCCAACCATGTGGTCAGCGCGACGAAGGATGAACCGGCGGAACCCGGCATGATCGAGAAGGCGCTGTCCGGCCTCAAGTAAGCCATCCGCCCAGGTGGCCATGACCCAGCCGATGCTTGCGCGTATCGCGCCGTTCGCCCTGTACATGGCGTTTCTTGCCGTGGAACAGGCGGCCCACGGCTGGGGCGGTGGTGGCTTCGACCTGCGCTGGTTGTACCCCGCCAAAGTCGTCACGGTGGCCGTGGCGCTCTGGGCTTTTCGCGGCGAATACCGGGAGTTGCTGGCACGGCCGGCGGCCAGGCCGTTGTTGGTCTCGATTGCCCTGGGCGTGCTGGTATTCGTGCTCTGGATCCATCTCGACCAGGGCTGGCTCAATCTCGGCGGCGGCGCGGGCTTCGACCCCCGCTTGCCGGGCGGCGGCCAGAACTGGACGCTGGTGGTTTTCCGTCTGGCCGGCGCTTCCCTGGTGGTGCCGGTCATGGAGGAGTTGTTCTGGCGCTCGTTTCTGATGCGCTGGATTGAGCGCCCGGATTTTCTTTCCGTGTCGGTGAGCAACATCAGCCTGCGTGCCGTCGTCATTTCCAGCCTGCTGTTCGGCGCCGAGCACACCCTCTGGTTCGCCGGCATCCTCGCCGGCCTGGCCTATGCCTGGCTGTATCGCACCTACCACACTCTTTGGGCGCCGATCGCCGCCCATGCCACCACCAACCTGATGCTCGGGCTCTGGGTGCTGCGGAATGGGGCTTGGCAATTCTGGTAAACCACGGACACACATGAAGCAGACCATCCTGATCACCGGCGGAGCCGGCTACATTGGCTCCCATGCCTGTCTCGAATTTCTCGCCGCCGGCCACGACATCGTGGTGCTCGACAATCTGTGCAACAGCAGCGCCGAATCGCTCAAGCGGGTGCGGGCGTTGAGCGGGCGCGACTTCCCTTTCGTCCAGGCCGACATCCGCGATCATGGCGCCCTGGATGCGCTGTTTCGGGAGCACGCCATCGACGCCGTGATCCATTTTGCCGGGCTCAAGGCGGTGGGCGAGTCGGTGGAACAGCCGCTGCGGTATTACGACAACAACATCGCCGGCAGCATTACCCTGTTCGAGGCCATGCAGGCGGCCGGGGTGAAGACCCTGGTGTTCAGTTCCTCCGCCACGGTTTACGGCGATCCGGCTTCGGTGCCGATTCGTGAGGATTATCCGGTGGGCGCCACCACCAACCCCTACGGCCGCAGCAAACTGATCATCGAACAGATCCTGGGCGACCTGGCTGTGTCGGACCCGGCCTGGCGCATCGCCCTGTTGCGCTACTTCAACCCGGTGGGCGCCCACGAGAGCGGCCGCATCGGCGAAGACCCGCGCGGCATTCCCAATAATCTGATGCCCTACATCGCCCAGGTGGCGGTGGGGCGGCGCGAATACTTGAATGTCTGGGGCGACGACTACCCCACGCCGGACGGCACCGGCGTGCGCGATTACATCCATGTGGTGGATTTGGCCGCCGGCCACGTCAAGGCGGTGGAGAAACTCTCGGAACGTGCTGGCGTGCGCATCTGGAACCTGGGCACCGGGTGCGGCTACAGCGTGCTGGAAATGGCCAGGGCCTTCGAGCAGGCTTCCGGCCATCCCGTGCCCTACCGTATCGCGCCGCGCCGCGCCGGCGACATCGCCCAGTGCTGGGCCGATCCGTCCTTGGCGGCACGTGAACTGGGCTGGAAAGCCGAGCGCGGCCTGGAACAGATGTGCGTCGACGCCTGGCGCTGGCAATCGATGAATCCTCAGGGATTTTCTGAATAAACAACCAAGGAGAAATAATGATCATCGTCACCGGCGGTGCCGGTTTCATCGGCGCGAACTTCATCATCGACTGGCTGGCCGGGAACGACGAGCCGGTGCTCAACCTGGACAAGCTCACCTACGCGGGCAACCTGAAGAATCTGGCCAGCCTCAAGGGGGACGCGCGCTACCTGTTCGCGCAAGGCGACATCGGCGACCGCGCCCTGGTGGGCAAGTTGTTGGCCGAGCACCAGCCCCGCGCCATCGTCAACTTCGCCGCCGAGAGCCACGTCGACCGCTCCATCCATGGCCCGGAAGACTTCATCCAGACCAACATCGTCGGTACCTTCCACCTTCTGGAAGAAGTACGCGGCTACTGGAACAACCTGGGTGAAGCCGAGAAAGCCGCGTTCCGCTTCCTCCACGTCTCCACCGACGAAGTCTACGGGTCCCTCGGCAAGGAAGACCCGGCCTTCACCGAAGACACCCCGTTCGCTCCCAACAGCCCCTATTCCGCCAGCAAGGCCTCCAGCGACCACCTGGTGCGCGCCTACCACCACACCTACGGCTTGCCGGTGCTCACCACCAACTGCTCCAACAACTATGGCCCCTACCAGTTCCCCGAAAAGCTCATCCCCTTGATGATCCTCAACGCCACCCGGGCCAAGGCT
>CAIXFP010000300.1 GCA_903918705.1 uncultured Pseudomonadota bacterium | reverse complement strand
CTTCCACCCCGCCGCCGGCCATGCGCCGGAACCGTCGCCGCCGGAGCCGCCCGCCACGACCCGCGAGAGCGGCGGGCGCCGCATCCTGGTGGTGGACGACGAGGTGCCGCTGGGCCACCTGCTGGGCGAGGTGCTCGACGCCAACGGCTACCGCGCCACGGTGCACAGCAATCCCCTGGCGGCCCTGGCGGCGTTCCGCGCCAACCCCGCCACCTTCGACGCCGTCATCACCGACCAGACCATGCCGGGCATGACCGGGGTGGAACTGGTGCACGAACTGCGCGCCGGCAACCCGGCCTTGCCGCTGCTCATGGTCAGCGGCTATTCCGACAAGGTGGACGCCGAATCCGCCGCGCGGCACGGTATCCGCCGCTTTTTCTACAAGCCGGTGGACAGCGCGGCGCTGTTGGCGGCCCTGCGCGAGGAACTGGGCTGAGGCGAATGGCCGGGGCGCGGGAACGGCCTCCCGGCTTGGCTACGGCCGCCCCGTCGTGGCCGGGAGGCCGCTCCTACTCCTCCGCCGGAAAGCGCACCACCAGGTCCACCAGATCGGCGCCGCGGCGCACCCGCAGCGGCAACCAGGTGCCCGCAGGCTGGCGCTGCACCAGGATATGGGCGGAGAGTATCTTGCTGATGGGCCGGCCGGCGGCCTGGACGATGACGTCGCCCTGACGTAGCCCGGCCAACCCGCCCGGCCCGGAGGCCACGACCTGCTCCACCAGCAGGCCGAGCGGACTTTCCCGAAGACTGACGCCCAGCCGTTCCATGCGGTTGTCCGGCTGCGCCGCCGCCGCCGGCACCAGAAACAGGAGGTCGGCGTAGCCGGCGTCCAGATGGTCGCAGGCCAGGTCGGCGGGCCAGGTGGCCAGGGCCGCGACGTTGCGCCGGCCGAGGTCGCGCAACTGCCCCGGCACCCCATGGCCGCCGCGCAGATGCCCGGCGCCCATGATGCCCACCACCAGGGCGCCGGGATGGCCGCGGCGATAGCCGTCCAGGGCTTCGGCCATGGCCCGGTCCTTGAACTGCTGGGCCTGGATGAAGTTTTCCCGGCGCATGCCGTTCTGGCTCATCAAGGCGTGGGCCTCGTAGATGGCGTCCAGCTCCGCGCGGTATTCCGCCGAGATCGCCGCCGGGTTGCCCACCCCGTCCCGCTCCGCCGGCGCGATGGCCGCCAGCCCGGAGGCGGCGACCCGCTTCACCAGGCTGCTGTCGACGTTGAGGGCCAGCATGGGAAGGTGCTGGTCCCGGGCGAAGCGGAACAGGGGCAGGTAGAGGCCGGTGTCCATGCCCCAGGCGTGATCCCAATCGGCCTGGTCCAGGAATGCCGCTTCCGACAACTCCCCGCGCACCCAGCGGTCCAGGGCGGGCTGGACCCGGCGCGGGAACATCTCGAAGCCGATGGCCATCTCCGGATGCAGCGCATGCAGGGTGGTCAGCATGGCGAGCTGCCAGCGGTGATCGTTTTCCGAATCGTGAGTTTCCCCCAGCAGCACCATCTCGCGCCCGGCCAGAGGGGCCAGGGCCTCCCGCGGCGTGAGCTTGCCGGCACCGGGAACGAACCACTGGCCGGGCTGGCCGCAGGCCGTGTCGGGCAATTCCGGGGCGGCCAGGGCAGGCAGGGCCAGCAGGCCGGATAACAACAGGGGTAGGGTCGCCAGGCGCATTACACGGCTCCACGGGCAAAGGGGTTGCATTGTTTCGGGTCGCCGCTCTCGATGCCCGTCTTGAACCAGTGCACCCGCTGTTCCGAAGTGCCG
>CAIXFP010000299.1 GCA_903918705.1 uncultured Pseudomonadota bacterium | reverse complement strand
GGTAGGCTGGAGCGTGGGAGCAAGGTCAGCCAGGGAAACTCGCCGGCGAGGCGCCGGCGCTACTTCAATCCCGCCCTCTCTTCGTCCCTGAACCCAGCAAGGCGGCGGTCGGGCGGGTGGAATGGCGGCTCGGGGCGGGGCCGGCACCGGGAGCACGTGCGGGATTAGCCGACTGGCCATGGCCCGCCGGTTTGCGCGGGGCGTCGGCATGGTTTTTGTGCCCACCGCGATTCGATTGGCCACTACGGCCACCGCGGCCGCCGGCCGGGCGCGGCGGGCGCTCGTCGTCCAGGGCGGACTGGCGCGCCGCACCCTCCGGCATGACGAATCCTTCCACTTCCACCCGGTCGATGGAACGCTTGATCAGACGCTCGATCTCCTTCAGGTAGCTCATCTCCTCGCCGTCCACCAGGGACACCGCGGATCCCACGCTGCCGGCACGGCCGGTGCGGCCGATGCGGTGCACGTAGTCCTCCGGGACATTGGGCAGTTCGAAGTTGACCACCTGGGGCAGTTGGTCGATGTCGATGCCGCGGGCGGCGATGTCGGTGGCCACCAGCACCTGCAGGGTGCCGTCCTTGAACTGGGCCAGCGCCCGGGTGCGCGCCGCCTGGCTCTTGTTGCCGTGGATGGCCGCCGCCGGGATGCGGTCCTTGACCAGCTTCTCGGCCAGCTTGTTGGCGCCGTGCTTGGTGCGGGTGAACACCAGCACCTGCTGCCAGTTGTGGTGGCGGATCAGGTGGGCGAGGAATTCCTTCTTGTGGCCCTGCGGCACCAGGTGCACCGACTGCTCCACCAGTTCGGAAGCGGTGTTGCGGCGCGCCACCTCGACGCTGCCGGGGTTGTTCAACAGGGTGTTGGCGAGGGTGCGGATGTCATCGGAGAAGGTGGCGGAGAACAGCAGGGTCTGGCGCTGCTTCGGGATCAGGGCGATGACCTTGCGGATGTCGTGGATAAAGCCCATGTCCAGCATGCGGTCGGCCTCGTCCAACACCAGGATCTCGACGCCGGACAGGTCCACGGTCTTCTGGCCCACATGGTCCAGGAGGCGGCCGGGGGTGGCCACCAGGATGTCGACACGGCCCTTCAGCGCCTTGTACTGCGGATTGATGTTGACGCCGCCGAACATGACCATGGAAACCACGGGGGTGTGCTTGCCGTAGACCTTCACCGACTCTTCCACCTGGGCCGCCAGTTCGCGGGTGGGCACCAGGATCAGGCAGCGCGGGCGGCCGGGCTTGGGGATGATGGGGCGGGCCATGAGCCGGTGCAGGATCGGCAGGACGAAGCCGGCGGTCTTGCCTGTACCGGTCTGGGCGGCGGCCAGCAGGTCGCCGCCGGCCAGGACCAGGGGAATGGCTTGCGCCTGGATCGGGGTCGGCGTGGTGTAGCCGGTTTCCTGAACGGCGCGCAACAAGGGGGCGGCCAGCCCCAAGTCAGTAAAGGCCGGGCTTGCAGCAATAACGGGGGAATTCAATGAACAACTCCTGCGACGGCCCGCCGCTTTAGCGCGGCACCAATCGAGGCAGACGAAATGGAAGGATGAAAAACAAATCGCGTGCCGATTGGTTAGGCACGCGAGTGGGGCGGATTATACGGAGCCGGCGGCGCTGAGTGTGAGATAAGGGCTGAGCGCGTGAAATCGCAGGAGGGTTTGTCCCGAGTATGCTACTGGGCCCACGGGGCCCGGATCGCCCGAACCCGGTGCGGTCCATCGTCTCGGGTCGG
>CAIXFP010000298.1 GCA_903918705.1 uncultured Pseudomonadota bacterium | reverse complement strand
GTGTTTCTGCCCTTGACCCTGGAAATGGGTTCGTGGCTATGGGTGAAGAAGAACCCACGGCAACTGTTTTCGCGCCAGGGCCTGTTTAACCCGCGGCCCGGCCACCGGCTGCACCGCATCCTGCGGCGGCATCTGATCTGGCTGGATTTCCTGGCCCGCGCCACCTGCGCCTGGGAGAACTGGCTGCCTCGCGGCCAGGCACGGTTGCGCCACAAGAAGCAGGCCATGGCCGAGTGGTACGGCTGGCATCGCCACACATGACGACCTGGGTACTGCTCCGCGGCCTTACCCGGGAAGCCCGCCATTGGGGCGATTTCCCGCACTTGCTGCGTGCAACCCTGGATTCCGGCCTGGCTCCGGAGTCCATCGTCACGCCGGACTTGCCCGGCAACGGCCGCCGCCATGCCGAGGCCAGCCCGATACAAGTGGAAGCCATGCTGGAAGCTTGCCGCGCCGATCTGCGCGAGCAGGGCAGGGCGCCTCCCTACCATCTGCTGGCGATGTCGCTGGGCGCCATGGTGGCCGTGGCCTGGACCCTGCGTTACCCCGAGGAGTGCCGCGCCGCGGTCCTGCTCAACACCAGCCTGCGCCCCCACAACCCGTTCACCCAGCGCCTGCGCCCGCGTGCCTGGCCGGCGCTGCCGCGCCTGCTGTTCGCCCAGGGCCTGGCGCGGGAGCGCGCCATCCTGGATTTGACCAGCGCGCAACCGGAGAAACTGCGGGGGGTGCTGCCGCGCTGGGTGGAATACGGGCGCGACTGCCCGGTCTCGCGACGCAACACCTTGCGCCAATTGCTGGCCGCCGCGCGTTTCTTTGCCCTGGGCAAACCCGTCGTTCCCCTGCTGATCCTGGCCGGTGGCGGTGACCGGATGGTCGATCCACGTTGTTCACTACGCCTGGCGCGGGCCTGGTCAGCCGATTACGCCCAACATCCCAGCGCCGGCCATGACCTGGCGCTGGATGCCGGAGAGTGGGTGGCGGAACGGGTGCGGGCCTGGTCGGCGAGTCTCGGTTAAGCATGGTCCGACCCCGGTTGCCTGGGCGGGACTCGGACTACCACGCGAGGAAGGCGTAACCGGCTCGGTGGCACCCGGATGTGGCTCAATCGTTTTCGATATCCTGGTTGGCGTCGTTGCGGATATAGCCCTGGTCATGGATTTCGAAAGTGCTTGCGGGAATCGGCTTGAAGTCCAGCGTTGCAATCCGCCACACCACTTTCCCGTCCGGGGCTTCGATGACCAAGGGCAGATGGCTGTGGGAACTCCAGCAGACATGGCTGGTGTGCTGGTTCTGGGTCAGGTCATACCACTGGCAATCGCTGATGGCTCTGGCGGTGGGAGCGGTCGCCGCGCTTCTGGCTATCCGGTACTCGCCCAGGGGATGCTTTAGGCCATGGGTCAAGTCGAACCAATCGGTGAAATGGCCGATGCGGTACAGATTCGTTCGGTCGACCTGAGTGTGTATCCGCTTTTTCATGTCCAGGATCGACATGTTGAATTCCACATCGCCCGGTTTGTGGAAGGCATAGGTCTCGATGATCCCGTCCGTGCGTCGTTTCACGCGGCGATCGCCATCGCGCCAAACTTCCATGCTGTGTTCGCCGCCATTGGCGCTGAATACCGCCTGGTAATGCAAGGTGCCGGGTTCGCCCTTCGCCGAGAAAACCTGTTCGAACTGCAATTCTGTAGCCTGCGCGCTGAGGGATACCGCGGTCGCCACACACACTATGGCGAGCCGCGGTCCCCATCCCCGCCGGCTGGTGGGGAGAGAGGACATCAATGCAAAGTCTCCTGTTGCGGTGCCGGGCACTTACTGGCGAACCGCCTTGGCATAGTCGAAGTAGCGGTAGGTCTTGCCATCCACCGTGAGGTTCTTGACTTGCAGGTTGATCGTATAGCTTCCGGTCAGTGACGCGTCCTTGGTGGCTCCGGTGGGATCCGTCGGCAATTCGAAGCTGAGTCCCGTCGCGGCGCTCGCTGGCGTCAACGTCGCCGGAACCACGCTGGGCGTCGACTTGCTGGCCGGAGTCACCAGGGCTTCGTTGAGGATGCGGCCATCAGCCTGGGGCATGGAGAGTCCCAGCAGGTAAGCCACGGTCGGCGCGACGTCGACGTTCCCGGAGGGTCCGGCAATGGTGCTGCCGGACTGGAACGAGGGGCCGTTGGCAATCAAGGTGTTGTGCACGTCGGCGCTGCCGAAACTGCCGTGCATGCCGCGCTG
>CAIXFP010000297.1 GCA_903918705.1 uncultured Pseudomonadota bacterium | reverse complement strand
GTGGAATCACTGTCCAGCTTCCCGTGGAATCAGTGTCCAGGTTGGTCTGGAATACGCACTGAAATCGAGGAGAAGTATCGATGTGGATCATGATGAAACAAACGGCCATCTTTTTGAGCAAGACGGAAGGTGACGACAGAATCATGGTGCGGTCCAGGCGCGAGCGAGACATTCTTTGTCTCTTTCCCGACGCCGAAGTGGTGCATACCCCGGACAACGACTACCAGTTCCGCGCCATGATCGATGCTGACGAGGTCGGGCGCGTCATCGCGGAGGAGATCGCTGCCATCAACTATCGGCGGTTCAAACCCGAGGTCAAAGACAAGAAGCTGCACGACTCCTATATGGGCTGCTGGCATGCCATGCTCGGCATTCAGGAACCCGGTACGGGTGGGATGTACAACCGCGGCCATCGGAGCGCCGAGTCATAACGGGGCGCGTAATAACCTGCCCTGTTGGATCGGATGCGGGGAGTCCCAGGCGGTCCATCTGGTGCCGATCAGCAAGCTCAGCGACTTCCTGGACAGCCTGTTTGACCACCAGGTCATCGCACTGGCCTACGGGATACAGGCCAAGAATACTTGAGTCGGCACGGACAGGATTTCACTCACTCCAAGCTTCCGCCCCCAGTGGCAACTCATTCAGTTCCGCCCGCGCCTCCCGCCATGTAGGATAGTGCTGCTCCAGCAGCGCCACGAAGCGCTCGCTGTGCGTCGGCTCGACCAGGTGCATCATTTCGTGCACCACGACGTACTCCAGCAAGTCCTTGGGCTTCTTGACCAGCTCGGTGTTCAGACGGATGTTCCCGGCCCGGTGGTTGCAGCCGCCCCATTTGGTCTTCATGCGCTGGAGGTAGTAGCGTGTCACCGTCACGCCCAGCTTCGTCGCCCACTTCTCGATCAGCTCAGGCACGACCTGATGCAGTAAGGCGCGGTGCCACTCCGCCATGACCTCCTCGCGCTTTGCCTGCGTGCTGCCAGGCCGAACGGTGAGGGTGATGCGGCGATGGTCCTGCTTTACGGAGGGCTTTTCATCCCGTTCCACCACCGACAGCAGATAGCGCCGTCCCCACAGGGTGTGGCTCTCTCGCTCGATGAACTGGCGTGGCGTCTCCCGCGCCTGGGCCAGCAGTTTCGCCTGCTGATCACGAATCCAGCCCAGCTTGGTGATGGCATAGGCGCGCGCCACTTCCAGC
Organism: uncultured Pseudomonadota bacterium; assembly: GCA_903918705.1. Taxonomy (GTDB): domain Bacteria; phylum Pseudomonadota; class Gammaproteobacteria; order Burkholderiales; family Thiobacillaceae; genus PFJX01. The sequence continues at coordinate 897 of CAIXFP010000297.1, read as the reverse complement.
CGCGTGCCGGTAGGCGCCACCAGCGTGACGTTACCGGCCGGCGGATGCACCGAGAGGTGGACATGCTTGACCGCCTTGCGTGTCACGGCGATCTCCACGTCGCCTAGCCGTATCGTTTCGGTCACTGATACCCCGGCTGATGCTTCACCAGTTCGAACAGCGCGAGCGTCGCCGTACGGTTACGGCCCAGCAAGGGAAACAGCGCGTTCAGAACCTGCGCCTCCCGGGCCTGATCGCCCTTCCAGCCGGCCGGCGCGCGTTCTCGCAGGGTACGGTCGATTTCCAGCGCCAAGGCCAGGCGCTCATCGGTGTATTCGGCGTGCGGCTCAGCCGCGGTGAGGAGCGCGCCATCCGCCATGGCGAGGATGTCCGGCAGATTGTTGTAGATCACTGTCGCCTCGGTCATGCCATGCAGCAGCGCCGGAATACCAGCCTCCGGCTGCTTGGCCGCCAGCCGCTTCACCAGGTCCTCCGCCTTGCGCAGGAACGCCTCGTAGGCCGCCGTATCCTCACGGCTCTGCTTGATCAGGTCGTCAAGTAGCGCCGACATCTGGGCGTAGAAGCGCGGGTCGGTCAGCTGGTCGCGGATGATGGTCTTGCGGACGTTATTGATGATCCCTTCGGCGATGGCGTTCTTCGACAGCTTGCCCTTCTCGTTGAGCTTCTTGGCGATGGCGTCATGGATGCCGGTCTTGATGATCAACTCGGTCAGCGACATTTCACCGATCTCGCCCAGTTCCTCCGCCGGGTCAGCCTGGATGTAGGTGTTGATGAGGTGGCGCATGTCCGCCTCGAAGGGCTTGATGTCCAATTCCTCGCCCGAGTGCTTCTTGATCGCCGCCCGTATCTCGGCGTAGAACGCGACTTCCTGTTGCAGTGCCGCCGCCTCGGCGTCGG